>JAUWJE010000132.1 GCA_030607835.1 Candidatus Fermentibacterota bacterium
CTCGCGGGAATGAGAAGCGGTTTAATATCCGCAATCTGGTAATCCTCCAGAGCTGGAATAGCTGAGAAAAGGAAGGTCAGCTCTTTCGAAGTACGATCATAAACGTAATAAGAAGCGGGATACTGTGGCGTAAAGTAAGCCACTATCCAGGTGCTGTCTGCATTATCCCTCGAAACCATAGCAAAATCTCCGGGATTGTAGTTTCCAAGAAAATCGTAATCATCCTGTATTGTAGCATCAAGCACTTCGACATTCCGTCTGAGATAATGGATACTGACCGCTCTGGGTTCTCCTGTGAACGGATCGAAAGAAACTCCGCCAAGATCGGCAAGCGAATCGTGTGCTATCTCGATTATCTCTCCTGTGTCAAGGTCCTGATAGAGAAGTTTTGTAGTATTTGACTCAAGGTTGGACCGGTAATAGATACCTCTGCCATCATTGCTGAACCTCTCGGGAGTAACATCGTCAAGAGCAGAGAAAGATATGAACTCCACCCATTCTTCTGAACCGACATCCTTAAGGAAAATGACTATTGTTCCGTCCTCAGGACTAATTGTTCCCATTCCACGGATATTGAGATCCTCATCAGTCATATATCCCAGCACCATGTCGCCGTCTTCAGTTGTTCCAGGATTTTCCTGCAGGAGAGTAAGTTCACCAGTCTCCAGATCACATGAATAGACGTCAAAGAACATTGGATTGATTCTATTCATTTCCACAAGGATAGTATTCGGCTGATTTTCGTCAGTAGCGCTGACATAGGCTCTAACTTCCTCAAAAGGAGTCATATCGATAACATCACCAGTGGCAACATCCAGCCTGTAAACGTGAGTATTTTCCTCACCGGCAAGATCCTGCATGTAGAGAATATGAGTGTTATTTTCTGCCCAGAAGTAATTGGTAACACCTCTGTTGGTATCAAAAGTAAGCTGTCTTGGCTCGCTGCTATCAATATTCATCACCCACAGGTTAAGAACACTGTCAACCGGAGCGATATAGGCGATCAAGTCACCCGCAGGTGAAAGCTGAGGTCTCATCTTCTCAGGATTACCGAAGAGAACCGATCTTGGGATCAGATCAGCAGCCCTCTCCGATTCAACATGGTCAATAGCTACTATATCGGAGGCAGAAGAATCATCCTGAGCGGCAGGACTTCCTTCCTCTCCACAGGCAGTCAGAACAAGCATGCTCGACATCAGTACAAGCAGCGTAAACAGTAAGCCCCGGTTCATTTCTACTTCCCTTCGGATATCGGTTAAGTGAAAAGGTCATACAAACTGCAGTAAGCATATCATACTCTGATTTAAGCTTTTATACAAAATTCCTACTCTATTTGTAGGAAATTAGCAATTTCAACCCTTTCCCACCCGGCAATTTCTATCTATCATTGCAGTATTGAGATTGATATTAAGAAACTCATTGAAAGGGGCGTCATGCCTGGAAAAATGTTCGATGATAGAGGAAGATTAAAGATTCCCGAGATGAACCACGAAAGAACCGAAGGGAAAGAGATCGAAGTTGTACTTAACGCTGTCTACTGCCCCGAGGGACACAATCTGATTTCACTGGATCATCTTGTTTCCGGATATCCGGCGATAGTAGTCAAATTCTCAGGCAGGAAAAGTGGAGATGGACTGCTGGCCCTGTCAGCTATTCTTGGGAATTCAGCTTACGATGTGCTGGAAGGTGAAGCGAATCCTGATGAAATGCTTGATTTGTCATGCCCCCATTGCGGCACTCCACTTGATGTTCTTGGCAGCTGTCCATGCAACACTGATGCAGTTACCGTAATGGCGTACCTTTATCCTGTAAAGGACCCGCGCCAGGCTATCGCCTTCTGCAATGTTCTTTCATGCCCAAATTCAGCACTGTTCAGGTCAGGGGAAATAATCAGATTAGAGCAGGGTAGGACATAGAGCGGGGTCGGACGTCACTTGCGACACTTGCGAATCAAATACAAGCTGATGAGATATGCACAGAAAGAACATGCTTGAAAAAGACACACCATTATACTGAATATCTTGAGAGGATTTCCTCCGAAGCTGAGGGATTCATCGACGAGAAGACCGACAGTGATCTTGAGCTGAAGCGGTTGTTCAAGTTTCTTGATTCAACTCGAACATTGCCAGGTCAATCCATTCTTTACGCCTGGCTGAGGTGCCAGTGTCTTTCGGGTGAAGCTCTGCAGAAGAGAGTTCACTGGATACAGTGCTGGAAAGATGGTAAAGGGATAGATCTGGTACGAAAAGCACTGAAGAAGTGTGGGCCGCAGGATCGCGGGAGCATTGTGAGGGAGATCTGGAATCCGGCAGATAGCTGTGGAGATGGGATCAGATTCTTTCTTTACATATGGCTTGCGTTATCGGTATTCGCATTTGCAAGTCCCTTCATCTTCGATATTTCATTATTTCTTTACTGCGTTATCCCCTTTGCAGTTATTAATACGATCATCCACTTCAGCTGGCATAATCGAATATCACATTATTACTTCTCCATTTCATATCTTGCGAGACTTCTGAAATGTGCCAGGAGATTGCGTGGCAGACTGCCGGAGGAGCTAAAGGCGGAGGCTGAGGAGCTGGATACTCTTTGTGAGAAGACCAGGAAACTGGGTAAATACACATTCCTTTTCATCAATCCTTCGAAAGTATCGACGGATATCTTCGATTCAATCCTTGAGTACCTGAGAGTATTATTTCTTGCCGAGTTGATCTCGTATGTAGCTTTGTACAGACAGATTTACAATCTCCAGACCGAACTGAAAAGGATTTTCGAAATAGTAGGCCAAGTGGATGCATCCATTTCCGTATACGACTTTAAAAAGAGCAGTGTTCAGATATGTACACCTGAACTGAGTGAAGATGGAGATGAGATTGAGTTCATTAACCTGATTCATCCTCTTATTATGAAATGCATAAGCAATTCCGCAGCATTCGACAGAGGAGTTATTCTCACAGGTGTAAATATGGCTGGAAAATCTACGTTCCTAAGAACATTGGGCATCAGTCATGTTCTTGCAACCACCTTGGGTATTGCATTCTGCACAAGTTTCAGAACTCCCTTTCTCCGCATTGCCACTTCTCTGCAGACCGTTGACAGTCTTGAATTGAGTCATAGCCATTACTATGCGGAAGCTAAGAGACTTCATACCCTCTGGCTCCTGTGTAGTGCTTGTTAATCTCAATGGCTGCTGCTTGTGGATGAGGTGCTTTCAGGGACAAACAGCAGTGATCGTAACAGGGCTGTAACATCAATACTGGCGAACCTAGCAGGAAACCTCTCGATTGATATAGCAACAACACATGAGCAGGATACTGCAAAAAACCTTTCCGAATATTACGATAATTACCATTTCACTGAAGAAATCCGAGGTAATTCGATAGAGTTTGATTACAAACTGCGCAAAGGTATTATTGATAGGAGCAACGCTCTCAGGCTGCTACGTCATATTGGTTTTCCGGAAGAACTGATAAGTGATGACTGAATCGGTATCTCCTTCAATCGGTCTTGAACAGATGTGAAATCGCTCCAGCAGAACAGGGTCTAGATCTTGGGTGGACGTAACAGGTTGATGACTGTCAGTATGCCATAGAGTCCGACCTGTCCTACAATGCACATAAGCCAACCCCATCCAAATAAGAAACTTGTACCATTCCATACAAGTATACTTATGAGAAATAGAAGTATGCCTTTATGATACTCCGTTTTACCGATGTGATAAAACGTTGCGGCACATGCGAGCATGATCGCCAGACCGAAATAGATACTTACTTTCCTCTCTTTATGGAGCTGGACGTCACTTGCGACACTTGTGATATTAGTATTCGCTAATAAACAATGATATAGTTAATAATTATATATGTTGTTTGCGAATCATTCTACATATATCGCTATGCAATCAATTTTTATTTGATTACAAGTGTCGCAAGTGACGTCCGACCCTTTAATTCACAACCGCAACCGGTGCATCGTGAGCAAGGGAATAGTGACCGGAGGTGATTACCTGTTCGCCTTCCTCCACACCTTCCAAATCACTCTCCAGCACTGAGACATAACCTCTACCTTTTGGTCCGAGCGTAATGTATCGCCATTTAGCATGACCATCTACGACAACGAAAACCATATCGCGGTCATCTCTGATTAGCACTGCTTCCTCAGGGATTACAAGTTGATCAGTGTAAACTGCAATTACAATCTCGACCCTTGTCGTAGCTCCAGATCGGAGATTTGGAATAATTGGAAGATCAATAACCACTTTACCGGCTCTAAGAGAAGGGTCGATGGTTGGAGAAACGGATGCTACCGTTCCGACAATGGTTGTATCGCTCAATGAGGGTATTGTCACATAAACCCTTTGTCCCTGCATACATTGAACAAGTGCTCTCTCATCAAGGCTGACTTCTACCTGAAGACTCCATGGATCGATAATCTCACCCAGTACAGTCCCCGGATAGACAACCATCCCCTCCCTCGCTGAAATGTCCGAAATGACTCCGCTGTAGCTCGCTGTTATCGCGGAGTTGCTGTACTGGGTCTGAGCGCTTGAAAGAGTTGTCTGGGCATCAGCCAACCCGGTTGTCTGACGCAACATTCTTTGAATCTCAGGCGTGAGTTCACCCCTGTAATTTTCACATTCGAATTCGTAGAGAGCCTGCGCGTTTCTGTATGAACTGCTTGCACTCGTGAGTCTGGATGCACTTTCACCTGAGGCAATCCTGAATACTATCTCACCATCACTCACTTCATCACCGACATACTCGGGTGCCTGCACAATCTCTCCCTGTATCATTGCGGACAGAGACTGGGTTCTGGCTGAAGTTATTCTGCCGGTTGAATTGACGACTTCAAAAAGGGTATCCACCGAGGCTGCTTCCGCAGTTACCGGAAGAGGAGAAGGTTCAAGAGTTTCCCTCTCGGCCTCTTCTTCCTCACCGCCACATGCGGCAAGCATGAGAAACACTATTAAAAGTCCTACTATTACTTTTCGTATCACTTCTTATTCCTCCCTTTCCGGGAAGTCAGCTGTATTAATGCCGGTAGCGAAATGAGAACCAGAGGTGTTGAGATTACCATTCCGCACACAACTGTAAATGACAATGTACTCCAGAGGTCATTAACCTTTGACATTGGCCAGAGAACCAGAGGCAGCAATCCAAGAATCGTGGTCGCGCTGGTTTGCAGGACAGGTCGTAGCCGCTCAGCGACAACCATGTCAGCAGCCTTTTTTGTGTCCATCCCTGTTTTCTTCTTTTTCTGATAACTGTCAACAAGGAGTATGGAATTATTCACCGCAATGCCAACAAGAAACACGCTCCCAACATAAGCCTCTGGTGTGAATATCTTATCAAATATCCAGAATCCTGCGACAACTCCGACCATAGCCATCGGAATGACCGCCAGGATATAAAGAGGCGCTTTGAATGATTCGAACACAATCGCGGTCACGGCGAATACGGCAATTATTGCAAGGATTACGAGAAGGTTCAAGTCGGTGTCATCGTCCTGTAGCCAGAACGGAATATACTCAGCCTCATGAATCCTGTATCCGGATGGAAGTACAAGATTATCCAGAAGAGTGATCCTGAAACGAGCTGCCATTCTCTCCGCACCCATGAAAGAGTAGGCAACTGTTCGTATGTACTCCCCGTTCTCCCTTTCAATGGAACCCTGAACTTCGAGTGTATCGATCTGAACGATGTCCCCAAGTTCCATAGTTCCACCACTGGTCAGTATCTTGCTTTCCAGAACATCAGATAATTCCGGATTATCCATCCCGTCCACACTGAAGGTCATGTCGAGGCTTTCATCACCTATCTGAACTTCTGCACCATAGCCACCGGCCAGATTGTATCTGAATGCCTGAAATATCTGGAACGGATTGATTCCCAGATCCGCCAGTTCCTGTCTGTCAAATACAATTGCGAGCTGACTACGTTCAGGTCTTC
>JAUWJE010000255.1 GCA_030607835.1 Candidatus Fermentibacterota bacterium
TCATCGAATCCCCAGCGATCCGGATGAACCAGGGAACCGAGTAATTCACCGGTCATACCGTCATGAATGAATAACTCGCTTCCGTATATAAGGTAAAGTTCACCGTTTATTGATGCTGCGATGGATTGCAGGTTGAAATTATCCGGATCACCGAAGTTCCATTGAGTGATATAGATGCCATTCTCATTGAAAACCTGTATTCTGCCCGTTTCAAATTCACCGATATAAATGTATCCGTTTGCGTCAACAGCGATATGTCTGGCGTCCTGGAAGAGACCCGCTCCCATGCCGGTTCCGCCAAACTCGAGAACTAAAGGAAGATCGGAAGATTCGGCGGCTTCTTTGAATGTGTCTTCACCCGATTCAATTACTGACCTGGTTTTCATGGCAAAGAAAAAGACTCCACCTCCTGCAAGAAGGGTAAAGAGAACGATCGATACAATCATCCTGCTGCATGATTTACCGATTTGACCGGAATCAAGTGTTACCGAAGGTCTGGCTGTTTTTTGTGATCCCTTTCCTGTTTCGGAAAAAAGTCCTGAAGGGACGATAACTGAGCTTTCGCAGTAAGGACATGTAATAATTTGCTGATTTTTCTTTATTCTTAAAGACGCTCCACAGGAAGGGCAATCAAATTCTCTTATTCTCATCGTTTCACCTCTTCTGAGTACATTTGAATTCCGCTCGATCAGTCAGGAAAGAGAATATTCATCAGTTCCATTGATATCACATGTACATTGGGAGGGTTCTGAATCTGTCCTTGCATAAGAGATGCCCTGATAGCAGCGTTTCTGATCAGTACATGTCCAGGCGGAACAAGAATTGAGTTCTGCAGTGTTTCCAGGACCATTTGTAAATCGTCATCTCTCTGGGATTCGCCTTCATCCTGATTTACAAACCAGATTGATACTTCACCTTCATTTCCGCAGACAACATCGAAATAGACTTCATCCTCAAACTGAGAAATTACATCACGACTGATAATTCTTTCGAGCACCGCCTTAATAATCGCACCATTAGCCGGAGAAGACAGTCTCCCCGGAAGTTCAATCTCGGCAATAGACGGAATTGTCGAAGGATCATCTATTCCGGGCATACTGATTGTTGCTGAGCAATCCGGTAATGCGATTACATAATCGGCGGATGTGGGCGGTGTGGGTGAAGAGGAGGATCTCAAGGGGGGAGCAGAACCGCTTCCCCTGATCCAGAGAAGGTGTCCTGGATCCTGTCTGATGGGAAATAAGTTCGCGATGAGACTGTCAACCGTAGAGAGAGCAAGTCCCCATGTATTCATGTACATATCATCAATTGGATGCGGTTCGATATCAACGCAGGAAAGGTTTGACGGAACACTTCCATGAACGGAAGTAAACGCCAGTCTGACAGATGTGCTTCCCGCAGGAACAATCTCCGTTCCGAAACCTCTCCAGGCTGCTGATAAAAGGGAAACTGAATCAGGCAGGTCTGTCCAGAAAAATGCATTCCCTTCTGTGGAGGAATTAATCATAAGTGTATCGGATTCCTGCTGCAGCCATGAGCTTGATCGCAAAGGTAGACGATCAGGAGGAGGGTCATTACCTGAAGCGCTGAAAAACAGAATTGATGATGGGCAGTCTGAATCGGAATTAAGCCCCATCCCTGTGCACATTGCTGAATTGTCCTCAGTAGCCGCGGCTTCAGCCAGATTTTCCGCTGTTTCAAGAATTTCTTCTCCCACTCCTACCGGACAAAGAAGCAGATAACCTGCCCATCCTGCCCTCTGGATCATCATCCCGCTGCAGGCAAGGGTCCAGAATTTCTCTCTCTGCCATGGGAACATCCCGGACCATGCGTTTTCCGGGAGAAGTCCATCTTCCATCATCACAATTATTATTTCACAGGAATCGGATAGTGCAGGGAGATTGTAAATCGGAACACTAATTTCCAGCAGCATCGAGATCAGAAGTAATCCGGTCACCTAGAAGTCCTCCATCATTTTTTCAAGTTCTTCAGTTCTTTCATTTGCCGCGTCCACAACTGCGCTCGCATCATCGATAAGATTATATGCTCCCGTTATTGCGTCCTGCGGGCTGACAAAAATAGTCTCGGTCGTTGAAGGAGATTCAGGTTCCTGAGTAATCGAATCACCGACAGATGCCGAATCCGGAGTCGCTTCCATATCGCTCGTTGATTTACCGCTGCATCCCGCCAGCAGAAGCAAAGCAATAATTGATGTCAGAATCAGTATTCTCACAGTTCCGATCCCTTCGATATCCATGGGCTGAGGACTCTTTCAAGTGTACCTGAGCCCTCCAGCCATGAAAGAACAACTCCGTAATTCGTAACAGGAACACCGGCTTCAGTCAATCTCAGGATTCTCGCAGCAAGTTTCTGACTGCTTATCATGCATCCGCCGCAGTGTATGGCAAGACAATACTCCGACAATTCCGCAGGGCCTGGAAATTCCCTGCCAAAGGCATGGTCTATTCTGATACCAGGGCAGACTCTTCCCAGTTTCTGCGGTATCTGCACAGTTCCTATGTCCTCCGAAATCCTGTCATGGTTGCAGGCTTCAACAATCAGTATCCTGTCCCCTGATTTGATGGAGTTCAGCACTTCAGCGCCTTCAGCGAAGAAGTGCAGATTACCGCCGGATGTAATATTGATCATCATTATTGAAAAAGTAGTAAGGGGGACATTCTCCGGTACCCAACTACTCATGATATCGATGGCCTGCGAATCAGTAAGTACCAGCTGAACACCCTGATCTGTACTTAATGAATCAAGAAAGCGCAGAAATTTTCCACGTTCGTTTTCAGAGATAGTCTTCGAATGGCTTCGGGCCAGTTTCAAATCAGTTCTGTACAGTCCTATTGGAATCCCCAGCCTCAACAGGTACTCCATTGCCATTTCCTGCGGGCGTAGAAGTCTTCCTGCCGGGGATTCTTCATCCAGGGGAATATGAAGAAGAACCGGGCCGTGTCTGTCAACAAATGGAAGCAATTCGGTCTTTTTCTTTTTGTCAGGCATTGCGGATTCAATGAA
>JAUWJE010000133.1 GCA_030607835.1 Candidatus Fermentibacterota bacterium
AGAGCGCTAAGCAGGGTCAACAGAGCGACGACGCTGATCAGAGCAAGTACAAATGACATGCCTATTTTTTCCAGCCCCAGAGCGGCGAAAAGGTTCTTGTGCCGGGAGATGAACGCATCACAGACCATGTAATTGCATTCATCATCAATATAGGAAGCTCTCAGAATGGCTGACACTTCTTCAGCAGTGCGCAGGGGATCAGATCCAGGCATTGTTCCAATGCTCAATGAAGTAGCAGTAATATCTTCCCTGAATAACAATGAAGCGGTTACCAGATCAGTGAGAATAATTGAAGAATTGTATTCATCGATACCGTAATTCATCACAGCAGATACTCTCACGGGAATAATTGTATCGACAAGCAATCTGCCCATCGCAGAGAATTCAGTGACATCAGTAGAAGCAAATCTGATCGAATCACCAGCGGATACTCCAAGTCTTGTCGCAAGACTGTGACCCAGAACGGCTCCTCTACCTGTAATGTTTACTTCAACAAGTCTGTCGCTTGAAAGCAGATGAGGTTCAACATCCCAGTCAACTCCCCTTATGCGGACTCCAGCAACATCTCCACTGTTTCCGGCTACTACAACTGTTTTCTCCAGAACGGCTGATACACCAGTAAGTTCATCCAGCGAATCCACCAGATTCTCCACAAAAAGGAGATCGGCTTCCTCGATAGGGTATCCTCCCGGTGCTCTCACTTGCAGTGGAGGTTGAATTGCTGCAAGATGCTCCATGATTGTGCCGGAGAAGCCATCCATGAAGGCGTGAAGAATTAATAACGCAGCTACACCGATGGCAATACCGACAATTGATAAAAGAGATACTGTTCTGACAAAGCCTGAATTAGATCTGCTTAATATCTGTCTCCAGGCAATACTCAGAATAAGAGAAAAATTCACTTGCTCTGCCGCCGCAGATGAGGGAATAAGATCGTATCTCTGATCTTGCTGGTTCCCGTTAAAAGCATGACGAGACGATCAATACCTATTCCCATCCCGCCGGCTGGAGGCATTCCGGTTTCCAGTGCAAAAAGGAAATCTTCATCAACAGAACCCTCCCGATGAACGCCGACTTCAGCCTGTTCCTCAAGAATTCTCCTCTGACGAACCGGATCGTTCTGTTCACTGAAAGCATTCGCAAGTTCCAGTCCCAGCACAAATACTTCAAATCTTTCAGTCACACCAGGTGAACCCGGTTTACCCTTCGCGAGTGGCGACAGAGCCTCCGGATAATCAACAACAAAA
The DNA here is from genome assembly GCA_030607835.1 of Candidatus Fermentibacterota bacterium. Taxonomy (GTDB): domain Bacteria; phylum Fermentibacterota; class Fermentibacteria; order Fermentibacterales; family JCC-6; genus Aegiribacteria. Next base: position 1,248 of record JAUWJE010000133.1, read on the forward strand.
GTGGGCTGCTCAATTTTGTCAGCCACATAAAAATCAAAAAGTTTGTCAAGCAGAGTGATTCTGTCCTTTGCAAGTGTAGCAATACCATTCTTCTGAGCGAGTGCTTCAATATCTCCCGTTTCCCAGGAAAAGAGATCCTCTCCACTCGCCATCGACAGGGAGTCAAGGAACCCGATCCTTCTGAAAGGTGGAGAAAGATGTATCAGCGTTCCCTGGTATTCCAGATCTGACCCGATTCCCGAAGCCTCCGCGGCAGTGATAGTCATTTCCTCGAATCGAGTCATCATTACATTGTAATCCGCATATGCCTCATAGAGCTCGAGTTGTGTAAATTCAGGACTGTGGGTCCGGTCAATACCCTCATTCCTGAAATCTTTTCCGAGCTCATAGACTCTATCAATTCCACTGACAAGGAGTCGCTTAAGATACAGTTCTGTAGCAATCCGCAGAAAGAATGCTTCGTTCATACTGCTATAGTGTGTTCTGAACGGTTCCGCGGCAGCGCCACCGTAAATGGACTGTAATACCGGAGTTTCAACTTCCAGAAAATTGTTTGAATCGAGGTATGATCTGAGTGAGGATATTATCCTGCTCCTCTTCCTGAATCTAGCGAGGGAAATGGGATTTATCTGCAGGTCAACGCATCTGTGCCGATAAAGATAATCACTGTCTGTAACCTCGTCGTGAGCCACTCCCTCCGAGTCAACCTTGACGACAGGAAGCTGTCTGAGACTTTTGCACAGTATTGTCAGATCAGCACATTTGACAGTCAGTTCGCCCAATCTGGTTGTGAAGATTGACCCGTTAACCTGGATTATATCTCCAAGATCAAGAAGCTCGACAATAGACCAGGTTATCTCATTAAAAATATTCCTGCTCAGATAAAGCTGAATTGAACCTGTGCTGTCGCGAAGATCAACAAAAACCGTCTTGCCATGTTCTCTTTTCCCTGTAATCCTCCCTGTAACGAATACGTTTTCCTCGGTCTCTCCTCCATCTCTCACTTCCATCATGGAAAGCGATTTATGGCTTCTTGGCGGATAGGGATCTATTTCACATTCCGTTCGCAGTTTTTCAAGTTTGATTCTTCTTTGCTTCTGCTGTTCATCACTCATAATTAATGACCGCTCTTTCTGAGATATTCTTCAATGAACTCCTGTATTTCACCTGAGAGGATACTATCAATATTCGATGTCTCCATACCGGTCCTGTGATCCTTCACCATTTTATAGGGATGCATTACATAGGATCGTATCTGATTGCCCCAGGAGACATCCTTTTTTGTTTTTTCCATCTCTGCCTTCTCTTTCCGGCGTTTTTCCTGTTCAAGTTCATAAAGGCGAGCCCGGAGAATTCTTCTTGCCACTTCTCTGTTCCTGAACTGAGATCGCTGATTCTGGCACGTGACAGCAATTCCGGTCGGAATATGCGTCATTCTCACAGCTGAATCTGTTTTATTAACATGCTGGCCACCAGCTCCGCTTGCCCTGAAAGTATCTACTCTTATTTCATCATCATTAAGTTCAATCTCAATTGTATCATCAATATCCGGAAGCGGAAAAATAGAAGCAAAACTGGTGTGTCGCCGATGATTCTGGTCGAAGGGAGATTTTCTCACGAGCCTGTGGATTCCACCTTCAGCACTTAGATATCCGTAAGCCCACGGCCCTTTTATTGACAGAATCGCTTCTCTGATTCCACCCTCTACACCACCCTCACTCACACTCAGTATCTCAATATCAAATTCCTGCTTCTCAGCCCAGTAAATGTACATCTTCATCAGCATTTCAGCCCAGTCCTGACTATCCTGTCCGCCGGCACCGGACCGGATTGTCAGTATCGCATCATTCCTGTCGTGAGGGCCTGACAGCATCTGCATGAAATCAAGCCTGTCCAGTTTTTTATTCACCCATTTAAGATTAACTGAGCATTCCCTTTCCAGTTCTTCATCAGGATCATGTTCAAGCAGTTCAACTGCTATCTCCACATTCTCAAGTTTAGACTCTACTTCTCGAATGGGATTGATCCGGGCCTGGTTCCGCTTATGTTCATCTATGATCTTAAGAGCGGCTTCCCTGCTATCCCAGAATCCAGGTTCAGCCATGGTTTTGTTGAGTTTCTTATCACTGGAAACAAGCTCTGGGAAGTCAAAGACACTCCTTGAGTCTTGTGAGTCTCTCAAATGCTTTTTTGTAAACTGAGCGTAAATCTTCGACTGTCATCTGAACCTCTCATAAAATATTAACAGCACTGTTTCCACAAATCATCCGAATATAAAGCTTTTCCATCCTTATTACTAAGCCTGAGGCTAAGGTTGACCCACAGGCAATACAGAACTACTCTGATGGCTTATTCAGGAGGTCAGATGTTTTCAGATATATCGGGTTATCTGCTGGAACTGCGCGGGGCTTTCAGTAATCACATTATATTTGGAATAGGGATTCTTCTCATGGGAAGCTATTTCATGGGAAGGCTTGCGGAGAAGGTACGTCTTCCTGCTATCACCGGTTTCATTCTGGCTGGATTGCTGCTTGGTCCCTCATGCATCGGTCTTATTCATAGGGACCTGGATGAAGCCCTTGCCCCAATCACGGAGATCGCGCTTGCTATCATTGCCCTGGTCATCGGCAGTGAGTTCAGTCTGAAAAAACTCAGAAAAATAGGCAAATCAGTTGTTATTATTACATTATTCCAGCTCTTCGGTACGTTTGTTCTGGTCACAGGTGGTCTTGTCCTGGCCGGTCTGCAGCTTGAATTCGCTGCCATCCTTGGCGCTATAGCATCGGCAACAGCTCCTGCAGCAACCGTCGCGATAATAAGAGAACTCAAGGCTAGAGGACCTTTTGTTGATCATCTGTACGGAGTTGTGGCACTCGATGACGCAGGATGTATTCTGCTCTTTGCTTCAGTAGCTGCCATTGCCGGGAGTTCTCTCGGTTTGGGCGCATCGCTTTTCCACACCGTCTCACGCGCAATTGTCGAAATACTTGCTTCACTTATTCTGGGAGCCTTTTCCGGATGGATACTTCATCTGTTGACCAGAAAAAGGAGAAGGACCAATGAAATCCTGATAATATCACTTGGAGTCATACTCATTCTTTCAGCTGTCTCCAACACTTTCCATCTCAGCGCTCTTCTTGCCAGTATGGCTGCCGGTGCTGTAATGGCAAATCTGTCAAGAAACACCCACCGGATAATACATACCCTCGACTCAATTTCTCCACCCCTTTACGCAGCCTTCTTTGCGATTGCCGGTACCGAGCTGAGTGTAGCCGTCCTGACCTCACCCCAAATCCTGCTCATGGGTGGAATTTTCGTCCTGGCCAGAGCAGCAGGAAAGATTTTTGGCGTGCATATTGGAGCATCTGCAGCTCATTCGGATCCTCTAATTAAAAAATACCTTGGATACGGAATGCTTCCACAGGCCGGAGTAGCCATAGGTCTGGTTCTGTTTCTTGATACGATGCCATATTTCGCGATAAATCATGACATCACCACCACTCTGATAAATATTGTACTATTCTCCGTACTTGTTAATGAACTTGCCGGACCACCGCTTTCAAGATATGCGGTCGTTCATGGCTCTGCATTAGACTAATGATGAACATTGAAATACCTTCCTGGATGATTCCTGAGGTTGACCCGGGGGAATGACCGAATTATTCTGGGGCCCTGTTTAGGAGGTTTGATGCTTTCGGATGTATCGGGTTATCTGCTGGAACTGCGTGATGCTTTCAGCCAGCATATCGTATTCGGAGTCGGAATTCTTCTGGTGGGAAGTTACTTCATGGGAAGGCTTGCGGAGAGAGTGCGGCTTCCGGCAATCACCGGTTTCATCCTCGCAGGTCTTCTGCTGGGTCCCTCATGCGTCGGTCTTGTTCATGAAGACCTTGATGAGTCCCTTGCTTCGATAACCGAGATCGCCCTGGCCCTTATCGCCCTGGTGATTGGAAGTGAATTCAGCCTGAAGAAACTCAGAACTATCAGCAGATCGCTGGCTGTCATTACTCTGTTCCAGATTTTCATCGTATTCATACTTGTCACAACCGGTCTGGTTGTTGTGGGAATGAGGCTGGAATTCGCGGCAATTCTTGGAGCTATATCATCTGCATCGGCACCTGCGGCAACTGTCGCGATAATAAGAGAACTCAAGGCGAAGGGCCCATTTGTCGACCACCTCTATGGAGAAGTGGCTCTTGGTGATGCGGGGTGTGTACTTCTTTTTGCATCGATAACAGCAATTGCAGGCAATTCCCTGGGATCAGATATCGGTCTTGTCAAATCGGTCTTCCATGCTGTCATTGAAATTTTCTCATCACTTGTACTCGGAGCGATAGCAGGATGGCTTCTGCATCTTCTGACCCGAAGAAGGAGAAGAACTAACGAAATCCTAATAATACTACTCGGAGTCATACTCATTCTTTCAGCTGTCTGCAACGCTTTCCATCTCAGCGCACTATTTGCCAGTATGACCGCCGGTGCTGTCATGGCGAATCTGTCAAAGAGAACACATACGATCGTAAATACCCTCGACTCAATTTCTCCACCCCTTTACGCAGCCTTCTTTGCGATTGCCGGTACCGAGCTGAGTGTAGCCGTCCTGACCTCACCCCAAATCCTGCTCATGGGTGGAATTTTCGTCCTGGC
>JAUWJE010000104.1 GCA_030607835.1 Candidatus Fermentibacterota bacterium
GAAGTCGAACTTATGCTCGAGAATGGCAGCTGGGTAATCACCAGCGGCGGCAGTATGTTCTAGGCAGTATTCGATATTGTGATTTGAAGGAGCCTCGCAAGGGGCTCCTTTTTTTGGCGGAGGACCGGGGACTCGAACCCCGAAGGGATTAAACCCGGCGGATTTCAAATCCGCTGCCTTACCAATTAGACTAGTCCTCCGCAAGCCTGAAATTTACGTTATCATAGTGCCATGGTCAAATATCATTAAATCGAGAGGAGATGAACCATTGCTTGAGATGGAACTCAAGTTCAAAGTAGAGGATTTCTCGGATATCGAGAAGCGACTGGATGAACTGGGTATTCCTATCGGAGATCCAGTTGAAGAAAAAAACCTGATATTGGATCTTATGGGCGGACCTCTCAGGGAGAAGGATGTGCTTCTCCGTTTGCGAAACACAGAAAAAGGAGCTCTCCTGACTGTCAAGAAACCGATTCCAGCCACCGCTCTGAAAGTAAGACTGGAAAAGGAAGCTATACTCGATTGTTCCGTGGAGGATGCTCTGGAGCTTCTAAGTCTTCTGGGATATGGCGTAGTGTACAGATATGACAAAATTAGGAGAGAGTGCAGACTTGGTGAAGCTCAGATATGTCTGGATGAACTCTGGTTTGGCCGTTTTGTTGAAGTAGAGGCTCAGTCGGAGGATGGCGTGATGAACGCGGTTGAAAAGCTGGGACTTATTCCTTCCGAGGGAATACGGTTCAGTTACGCCGCGCTTGAGAAGGACGCAGAGCAGCAGCGGGATTCAGAAAGCTAATCCGGAGCCACTTCGGGATAACCTTGACAAAAAGCAGTTTATGCGACATTTATCGAGACTGTTTCCATTCGAATAATCAACACCAGATTAATCTGAAAGTAATATAGAGGGAGTAATAAAATGTACGATCACACCACAATCGAAAAAAGACTGAAGACCGAAATTCACTACAAGAACTCACTTCGTAGAGATCTTGTTGACAGTTTCCGGCAGATGCATGCCTGGCAGGAAAAGCTCAACGTCATTCAGAACAAACGCAAGGAGAAGAAGCTTGCCCGGACAATTCAACGCTACCAGGATTTCATAGATGATTTGCAGTTATTTCTTTCCCCGCTGCTTGATGAACTTGAAGAGGCTATCAAGGAAGAGATGAGTTTCAGTGAGGATGAAATAAAGGAGTTCAAGCAGGAAGTTAAAGAGGAAACTAAGCTGGCATCAGACGCAAGAGCTGCTTATCAGGAAGCCAGAGAAGCTTCTAAAGAGGCTGAAGGAAAAAAACTGGAATCAGAGGAGCTTGCCCAGCTGCATGACGTTTACAGTAAGGCCTGGAGAGCTTTCCGTCTTGAGAAGCATAAGCTTGAGGAAGCCGAAGAGGAACTGAAGAGTGAAGAGGTCGACAGGAAAATCTTCGCCAGAGAACTTAAGAGAATCCATGTGGAGCGACATTTCATAAACGAAATATAGGCCCAATGCAGATATTTCCCCGCAGGCAGATTGAATTCAGGCTGATTCTTACCGCTCTGGCCTGCTTATTGTTCAGTCTTCCATTCATCGTTGCAGGTAAGGCTCTGATAGTCATCCCATTCGTATTCGCTGCTGGCGGATTGTACTATTATGTTTTTTACTATCCCAAATACCTGAAGAGAAGAAATATCTCAAAGAATCCGCTTACAGATGAAGACAGGAAGATACTGGTTGAATGGGTATCGTTCTACTCATCCCTTTCAAATGAGGATAAATACGCTTATGAAGCGGATATAGCGATATTCCTGTCAGAGCATACCATTACGGGTGTAGACGATGTAGTGATTACAAGAAAGATTGAACTGCTTGTGGCGGCAACTGCCATACGTCTTATCTTTAAAAGACCAAAATGGGAATACCGTGATTTTGGTGACATCCTTATCTATCCCGGAGGCTTCAGAACGGACGGGACATATTCCACTGATATAAAAGGAGCAGACACCGCCGCTGCCGGGCTTGTACATTCAGCAGGTAACGTAATACTCTCACTTCCTCATCTTCTCCGCGGATTTCAGCATGATAATGACGGATACAATGTAGGATATCATGAATTCGCTCATATTCTGGACGGTTATCATCCTGATGGAGTTCCAAGCGAAATGTCACTTGGAGCTTATCGTCCCTGGGTGGAGGTCATGCAAGCTGAATTTGAAAAAGTTCATGCCGGAAAATCAATGCTTCGCCAGTACGCGGGTACAAATCCCGCTGAATTCTTCGCCTGCTCAGTTGAAGCTTTCTTTGAGAAACCGATTGAAATGAAAAAGAAAGCTCCTGATCTTTACAATCAGCTTGCGGAATTCTTCAATCAGAATCCCTGATCATGACTCCGGCTGATAAACTTATTTAACGCCGGCGACTAATCTCATATGCTCTTGTTTCAGCGGCATCTTCGGTGAATATTGTACAGCAAGTTGCAGAGGAATGGAAATCTGAATGAAGATTCTTATTGTAGATGATGATCCAGTCATCAGAGGAATTATATCCAAACTTGTCTCGGACATGGGGCATGAGCCTGTTACCGCCAGCGATGGCGGCACAGCGCTTGAGCAGATCAAGGAGTATTCATATCCTGTTGTTCTGCTTGATTGGATGATGACTGGAATGGATGGAATTGAAGTCTGCCGCGCCATACGCACCATGGAAAACGATAATGTCTGTTACATCATAATGAACAGTGCCCGTGAAGGCTCTAGCAGTATCAGTGAGGCTCTGAAGGCTGGAGCGAATGATTACACCACCAAGATGACTGATTCAATTGAACTAAGAGCCAGGATAGGAGTTGGAATAAGAACCGCTCAGCTTGGGATGGAATTAGTTGAGTTAAATCGAAAGCTGAAATATCTTGTAAGGACTGACGGTCTTACCGGACTTCTTAATCATGCTGCGATTCTGAGAGAACTCGACATGGAACTTGATAGGGGACGGAGAGACGCCACCTCTACAAGCGTACTTATGCTGGACCTGGACAAATTTAAAGCTGTTAACGATACATACGGCCACCAGGCAGGAGATCAGGTGTTAATCAGCTTCTCCAGAAAGCTTGTTGGGAAATGCAGATCATTTGACAGAATTGGACGTTACGGTGGAGAGGAATTCCTTATTGTACTGCCCAGAACTCTGAATAAGGATGCGGTTTTAATCGCTGAGCGCATTCGACTTGAAATAGCGGATATGAATCTGGATAATATTATACAGGGACTTAAAATCACCTGCAGCATCGGAACCTGTTCAGCAGTTCTTTCAGTGCAGCATACATCAGCACTTGTATCTGCTGCTGATGCGTCGCTTTACAGAGCAAAGGAAGCAGGACGGAACTGCGTGATGTCATGTACCCGAAAGAGACAATAACCTGTGAAGTGGAATCTCTGAATTTTGCTCGTTAGTATCAAATGACAGTTTTGCCGGATGAGCCCGGTGTTGTAATTGGAATTCCACTGCTGCAAAGAGGACACTCATCCTGAGGCCAACTCTCAGCTTTTACAGACAGCAGTGCCTTATATGGTGCTCCGATATTCATAGTTCCGGCTGTTCTATCCACGATAAGCCCGACTTGAATAACCTGGGCATTGAGTGCTTCCAGCGCGCTTATTGATTCAATGATGCTGCCACCAGTTGTGGACACATCCTCTATAAGCAGTATCCTGCTGTCCACGACGAGATCTCTGAAACCTGATCGGATAGACATATTTCCATCGCCGTCTCTCTGAAGAAACGCGAATTTTTTCCCCATATGCAGTGCCGTGGAAAATCCGAAGACGATGGCGCCATATGCAGGAGCACACACTACATCTATCTCATTCTTGAGAGTATCCATTTGATCGGCCATCATTCTGCCGAGTTCATCGACAAAATGTGGTTCCAGAACTATACGGATTTTCTCGAAGTACTCGCTGCCATGGCGACCGGATGTATACCTGAAATGTCCTTCCAATAATGCGTTGCATGACCTGAGAATCTCGAGTACTCTACTTTCACTCAATTTGTCCTCCAATTGATAGTATGATGTTGTTTATATATTTTCAGCGTGAGAAATTAAAGGGATAAGTTACTGGAAGCGGACCTTCATCCGCATCCACTGCGCCGAACCTCCATGTTCCCACAGCAGCTGCAAGTTCGAGATCGAACGCAGGATTGAATGTGGTCGATTCAAGGATCGAGACCTCTGAAACTCTGCCGCTGGGTTCCACTATCATTTCGATCAACACTGTTCCTGACAGGATAGGGTCGGCACGAAGGTGTTTGTTGTAAATGAACGCTAAAGAACTCGATTTTGAGGAAAGAACTTCCATGATTTCTGTTGAAGTTCTGGAACTGTATGTTGAACCAGGTGACGTCTTAAGAATCGTTTCATTGCCAAGGTTAATGTCAGAGAAAACCATTCGAGCCTGGCTTTCAGAGGTTGTCTCAATTGTCTGGTTGATGTTCTCGAATAGTGTTGTATTTCTCTCCAGTTCCAGATTGCCGATTGACTCTGTTGTCTGCGATGCAGGCCCCGAAGTGAGCGGCCCAATGTTTCCGAGGGAAGTCATCTGAATACCACCCTGGAGGAGTTCATTCAGTTGATCCGCGTTTAAGGATGCGATGTTTGCATCAGGGTTTGCATTTATTGCTTCCTCTGTTACTGATTGTCCAGATTCTTCCTGGAGAGTTGAAGATCCATCTGAGGTATCTTCATTCACCTCAGGAATTAAATCCGGTTGAGATTCGATTGTTGTTGTATCAAGGAAGGCTACTTCGGCTTCAGAAGTAATCTGGGACATATTGTAGCCTATTGTGTGCAGCTGTCCGGGAAGAGTTTCACATGATATTACATCCGAATAGTAGCCTTCAGCAAGAATAGCGAAAGTGTAGGTCTGGCCTCCAATAAGGTTATCCTGGATGTATGGAGTAGTCCCGACATAATCACCATCCATAAACACGAGAGCTCCCTCAGGTTCTCCCTGGATAAGGACTGTAGCCAGGCTTTCCTGTCTTACATGATCAAGCAGTTGTCTGAGGGCTGGATTTTCCCAGGGACCAAGATCGTAATATGGATCAAGAAGGAGAACATTCAGGAAAGCTGATTCAGTTCTTTGAGGTTCACCGATTCCATAGTATGCAGCGCCAAGCCTGTGATAGGCTCGAATTTCTTCATCTAATGAGAGATCATCCTCCTCAAGAAGGATCTCAAGTGCGGTAATACTTCCGTTCATATCACCCATCAGGTAAAGCTCAATTGCCTGGTCTAGGGGTGTAATACCTACAAGGGAAATGAACAGTGTTAACAATATATAAATCAACAAACCCTCCTATCTTAAAAATGAAGCCAGTTGTGACCATCGTCAACAGACCGCTAATTCTGTGTTTCCAGGCATGATATTCTGGCATTTGTATCGATGTTCCGGATAATACTAGTCCTGGCTTAAGGTTACCGGGTTGACGAATAGAGGTTCAGGAACAATTGTTCTCTTCTGGTGTTTGTATCATATGAACTGGAGGTTCTTACTAATGGATCGATATTATAGAAGTATCAGAAACAGTAGAATTCCAGTGCTTGTTTCTGCAATTATTGCTGTAATTATTGTCGCTGGATGCTGGAATCCATTCTCTCCGGATACTGGTGAGTCCTCACCAGTTCAGTACTACAGCCCTGTTGACAGCGCCTGGAAGGTCCTGAAGAATCTTGAATATGCCTACATCAGTAGAGACATTGATCACTACCTCGCGTGCTTCAGAGAGGATTTCGAATTTCACCTTCTCGAAGTAGACTTTTTTGATTATGACGGAGACGGAGTGATTGACGAGTACTGGGGTATCGATGCTGAAGAGGAATTCCACATTACGATGTTCAATGCAGTCTCTGCTATTGAGTTGACTCTGTCAGGCACACAGGAATACCCATGGACCGGAGATACACTCCAGACATCGTACGCTTTACCGCGAACCTTTGATCTTAAGGTATACACCAATGGAGCTCACACAACCGGATTCAGAGCATCTGGCGAAGCTCTATTCGTGTGTCGGGAGGACTCCACAGGAGAATGGTACGTCTGGCAGTGGTGGGATCAATCAGAAACCTGATACGGCAAATACCCTTTCAGTGAAACCGATTATCTTAATCCTTATCGTTTGTGGTTACGTTATTGCGGGTGGTCAACCATCTGATAACATCGGAGTATGGTGGGTCTTTTTCACGGACAGGGGTCCGGGCATTGAGTACAGACTAACCTTTAAATCTCTTGAACTTATTGATTCCCCATCCTTTGACAGACGAATCTCTGTCGGTCTTTTTGAGGCTGACGAGCTTGATCTTGATCCGTGGATCGATTACGTTGCGAATGTCGCGAATCTTCTGCCATCCGGCAGCGTCAGGACAACTTCAAGATATCTGAATGCTGTGAGTGTATGTGCTGCAGCTGATGATCTTGATCGAATACGGAACCTGCCCTTTGTTGATCGTGTCAGTCCTACTTCCGTTAGTACATTCCAACCACCTGTCTTTCAACCAATAACGGGAACGATGCCAGAATTGACCTCTTTTCAGCTTTCGCAGATTCATCTGGATGATCTGCATGAACGGGGTTGGACAGGACAGGGGATCGTAATAGGTGTGCTTGATACCGGCTTCAATTTGACTCATACTGTATTCAGGCAGATAGATGTGATTCTCCAGTACGACTTTATCAACGATGACAGTTGAGGCTCACAGGTATGTCGAAACAGGGCTCAAAAAGGGAAGTGTAGTCATAACTTTGGAACATAATCGCAAA
>JAUWJE010000195.1 GCA_030607835.1 Candidatus Fermentibacterota bacterium
GAAGGAGAATCATGGGGCGTGACCTTTATGACGCCTCTTATCTGTTCGGAATCACAGAACCTGACATGAATTACCTTGAGCAGAAGGTTCAGATATCTTCCAGAAAGAAGATCGAAGAGCTGATAGTAAACCGCCTTGGTGAAAGAAGCATAGATGACCTTGCAAGGGATGTGGAACCCTTCGTTCCCGGCAGGAACGACCTCCTGAGGGTTAAGCTTTTCCCGGAGATCCTTCGAAACTGGGCAGGCAAGGAATAAGGGCACCCTCGCGGGTGCCCTTATTCTACCTCTCACTACGAAAGCATCTTCTAGAAACAACGAGTATCATTTACACAGTTAGTGAATAATACTCACAGTTTTTCTTACTTCTGCCGTTCCAGCAGTAATCCTGAGCAGATATACCCCCGATGGAAGGTTCTGCACACCAATATTCAGAAGGGATTCATCATCCCGCAGAATACCTGATTCCGAAAGTATTTGTCGTCCTGCGATATCATAAAGAAGTAGCTCGAAATTGTCCCCGTATTCACCGACAAGTCTGACACCGAGCGTCTCCCGGACAGGATTCGAGAGGATCTCAATCACTTCTTCAGTGTCAGACCTGATATTAGAATTACAGTATATATCTCCAAATAGATTATTATCGCTTCCCCCCGGAGGTGAAAGAGGGATAGTGTCTTCAACAAAAACGAATTGATTACAGTATTCCGGGTAATAGATGTAATAAACCAAAGCTTCAGCAGTTGTAGAATCTATATCCAATACTACACCCCAACTACCGAATGTGGGAAACTTCTCGCTGTGATCCAGATGTCGCTCATTATGATAACCACCCAAGAACAACCAACCTTCGCAGAGCTCATAACCATCAATTCTGGCTCCGGTTTCAGAATCAACGCAGTACGCGTAGACAGTACTCCATGCATTGGGCCAGTCCCACGTATATCCTAGCATCCATAAATACCTGCTGTCAGGTGACAGAGTATGATCATAACCAGACCAAAACTGCTCTGAACCTTCCTCAAAGGCCGGAAATGGAGTCTCAAATGAATGATTGATGTAAGACCCATCAGGTTTTACAACATAGATATTGAATCCATATTCGTCGGGTTCATCACGGTACATCCAGAAGCCGCACCAGTAATCACAGTCACCAATTAATAGTGCATCTCCTAAACCGATAGCGTCAAGATCCACCTTTGCTACTAGGTCTTGCTCGATCCCAACTGTACCATATACAATATTTGAATAACGAAGCCAGTTCGGTGGATCCCAGGAATAATGCAAATCCTGTCCAGCTTCATATCCATCATTTGAAAAGGGCGCATAACCGTTTCTTGTATTCGCGGTAGTACTTGGGTCACTGTCCATTGCATTTCCAGCAAGATCTCTCGGTCCCTCATCATCCTGAAGGTCTGTACTTCCGAAATACAACAGGATATTACCCATATAATACTGGGGAAGACTACTCTTGTATATGTAATAAACGACATTGCTGCTGTCAAAAAGAACACTGTCGAATTCTGTTTCACTGTATGCTGTGGCGTCTAAGGGTAGTTCGAAATTTCTACCTAGCCTTCTGAATGGATACGCAAAGTATGAAGTATCTGGACCTATATAGCTTCTAAAGTAGACCTTATCATAAACATCCGCCATGGTTGGTTCGGAATAGAAAACCTGCAGAATAAGCGTAAGACCAGTCATGGGTAGATAGCCATAAACTCGATCATCAAATGCCCTTGTAGTATCGGCATCAAATACTTGTTGATTCTCAATCCTGGTTATCTCGTCCATCAGGAATTCTACAGGATCCTGTCCGATGCCTTCATCAAGACAGTATCCGGGCTTGAAAGCACTCACTATTTCCAAGTGATCTTCGGATGGTCTTATCGACTCAGGGCGGTTGTTTTGATCAATCAATGAATGACTGGATGGTTCTGTAAGGTCAACTGCACAAAAAGCAGGTGATGAATTTGATCCAGTTTCCGACTGCAGCGTATGAAGTTGTGTTCTCAAACTCTCAAGATATTCGGACTCCTCTCTCAGTTGCCGAACAGGATCTATATCCTCCCAGTATCCGGCGTAAATCTTATGACAGGTATCTGCGTCAGGATTCCACGCATATGCGGCAACTCTTACGATATGAGGCAGGAAGTTGTCAACAACAACACCTTCGATTTGCGGGCGTGGAAGTGAAAGATCATCCCTGGGCAGATAATTATTGGCAGTATCTCGGGAACCATGACTTACAGCGGTAACTTTAACTGCATATCTTCCATCCGGGAAGAAAGCCTCGCTGTTTTGTGTTGGATTTCCCACAATCTCAGGTTTTGCAAGGAATGTATCCCACGCTCCCTGGCAGATGCCTGTTGCCCAGTTGTTAATACTGGCAACTGTCCAGACATTGTCCCAGCCATGGTCCCAGTTGGAAGGGTCCTTCGCACCGCTGTTGGTTACAATGTAGGCATTTTCAAATAAAGATATGTCGTGAAACAGAGCTTCGTATATATCAACCCATATTGTGGCTTCTTCGATCTGACCTTCAGCCTGGAAAAGTTTACGGTATCCCCAGTTTCCCACTGCGGACTCAGTAGAATCCCATTCAATCGTAATTGGATTTTGACGGTATATTTCATAACCAACTGAATAGACACCGCAACCATTATTGTCAGGATAGTCATTCATTGCTGAAAAAGGTGAAACCACGATATCAAGAGCACTATATACGATATTCTGAAATTGGTCTACATACTCAGAACCTACGGTATTCACGTAATCGATGTAAGATTCTATCCCGCCCGGGAGAAAAAAAACTCCCGTATTAGTTTCTTTATTTAGAAAAAAGATCTCTGGCCAAACAGCCTTGAACCTGACTTGCTCGTAGTTTTTCAGAACACCTGCGATGAAATAGCTGAAAGGATTCTCAAGACTTGCCCATGGGTTAGTCATGATATAACCACCAGGATGAAACTGGTCGAACACCCAATGTGACCATTGAACGTGAGTATGACGGGGTACTCCGGAACCATAGACGCAACATGTGTCTATCGGTGACCGTAGAGCAAGAACTTTCCCTCGTGTATGATCACTGCACCAGTCATCTGCATCTGCTTTAATGTAAGGATACGGACCCAGGTGTTCAATTGCCCAGCCGTAATCGGAACCCTCAGGTCCGATACCGATGATGCAACCATTATAATCATCATCTGGCACATAATAAGCACCTATTGAATACATAGTTACATCGAAGGGATTCAGAACCTGGTCATCAGCGTTCGCAGCGAAGAAGTCTATTCCCATGTGCAGGCCCTCAGCAGCAACACACCAGTCTCCGTATCCGACCATTAATTCATCCGGAATACCTGTACTCTGGCTGCTTTGGAAGAACGGAAAAGACAGAGGAATATCACCTGGAATTGTGCTTGAAAGAGCAGTAACAGAAACCGTGATAAGCAAAATCACAGTAAGAAGTTTTGAAGGATTCATTTCTAAACTCCTTCCTCAACAAGTGTTACTATGTGTATCTCTTTTCTATCCCACCATATTATTCTTCTTCCTTCAGAATCAACGGCATGGATCTTAAGAGACGTTGGTACAGTGTTGCTCCAGATGTTTCCATATCGGCGATCCCCTTCTGAAACCGACTGTGTATAAAGCAATTCACCGTCAGATGAAAAAAGGCATAGAAGATAAGTGGAAAGATCGATCCCGGGACTATCACCAAAGTAAACTCTCCATAGAGAGCAGCCTGAACCAGCTATTGCTCTTGGGCTGAAGAATCCAATCTCATCCGATTGATAGGCTATTCTGGTTATTCCGGGATTGTTATCCTGTCCTACAGTCGCGACATTCAGCACCCTCTCACGCATAGGGTTTTCCCTTGCCTCAGCAGGAGTTACGTCAGTTTCAAATGCGTATGCAGCTCCCCTTCGGGAAGATATCATCAGCAGCCCCTCGCCTTCATTATCATGAGGCTCTTCCCAGAGTTTCTCGCCGTTACAGCCGTCAAGGCACATCAGTCTGCCCCAGGTTAGCACGAAAACGTAATCACCATGTTCAGAGACTACCGGCCAGCCAACATTAGGGGGGTAAGAATCCCAGAGTACGTTGCCATACCTGTCATAAGCGCGAAGGGTGTAAATGCTGTCATCAGAAGATTCCTTGTATTGCCTGACAAACAATGAGCCATCCGAAGCATATGA
>JAUWJE010000308.1 GCA_030607835.1 Candidatus Fermentibacterota bacterium
ACAGGGAAGTGGGAAACGTGGTAGAGGAAGTGGATTCCCTGTGTCTGATGGCCTCGATTGCTTTGGATCAGGGAAAACCCGAAAGGGCTGCGGAGCTGTACAGGGCAGCAGTGAATGGAGCGGTTGATGTCAAAAACAATATAGAGATGGAGCGCAACCTGGCGAAGATCAGGAGCAGGCTTAAGGACTAACCTGCATATTTCACCAGTATTCTACTGCAGCGACGCATACATCTGCGTCTGCTTCGTTGTCCTCACAGACAATCTTTATCTATGGAGGGTATTCAATAGGCTGCGATGACGATTTTCCACACCTGATATCGAGTAATTGCACCGGAGCCTGAGAATTGCATATTATCCTGAATGAAATGGACCGATTCAATCGCTGAAATGTAACTTGAGTGATGGAGGTTTCCATGCTGTCAATTATTCTGTCATCAGTAATCCTGTCCGTTGTGCTTCCCGGTTCTACCGATATTGAGACGATATCCGCAGGTCAGCAGGCGACAGTTGATGTTTCGTCGGGGGAGGGATGGGTGCGTATTCTGGAGGATGATTACATTTGCCTGAGATTATCTGTGCCTTCAGGGATTCAACTGAACGCCTTTGATGTAAATGGTGATATTCTGTGCCAGTCAGAATCCGGCAGTGAAATGATACTGTCAGCATTCGCCGATTACTGGTTTTACGTTCAGCTGGTACGTATTGCCGGTTACTCCTCGGATTCCGCTGAGATTGATGTTGAGGAGGTTTCGCCATTAGAGCTGTCACCAGGTGATGATGTTGATGGTGCTATGGGCAGGAATGTGATGGCGGAAACCTATTCTTTCACTCCCGGATCCCGGGGCCGCTGGACATTCAGACTGAACGGTACAGGAGGAACCGATCTTGCTCTTGAGGTATACGGCCCTGGCATGAGCCTCTGGGGAAGCAGCATGTCACTTGAAGGATTTGAGACAGTTACCGTTTCGGTTCTTCCCGGTGAAATCGTCACTGCCGTTGTCAGCAGATACGGTAAAAGCGGTTCCGGAGAGTATACCTTCTCGGTTGAACCTTCCGGGCAGTTCCCCGAATTCGATCCCTCAGGTCTGACAGAATCGATTGTACCGGGAGAGATACATCGATACCTCATACCCGGCCATGAATACAGCTTCTTCCTTGATCTGGCAATACTCTCATCAGGAGCGGATATCGATCTCTATATTCGGGATGAATCCGGTGAATATCTGATGGGCTCCCAGTCCTACTCCTCAATCGAGACGCTTATGCTTCCGCCAAGCGGGGACGATGTCGTTGCGGACGTGATTCTCTTCGATACCGGAGAGAATGAAACAGTTTCCTACGAAATGTACGCAAGAGACCCGGGTACACTTTCAAACATTCTACCTGTCAAAGAGGTTATGAATATCTGCCCTGGAGACAATCTTCCTGTCGGTTTCTCTCCGCTGCATGAAGGCCTGTTCAGGATAAGCGTGACCTTCGAGAAAACACGTGACGGAGACGTAAGAGTGTTCAGAGGGGAGGGAG
>JAUWJE010000127.1 GCA_030607835.1 Candidatus Fermentibacterota bacterium
CGCTTCCGGTGGTGTCGTGTGTGATGATTGTGACGAGCAGGCGAAACCTGTTCCCCGGGGATTCATCGAGTTCATTCGCAAATCCAGGAGTGGTAATCTTGAGAAAATTCGAAAACTTCGACTCTGGCCTGGCGGATATAGACAGTGTCTCGAACTTATGAGAGATTTTGCTGAGATACATCTCGAAACAAAACTTAGACTGAAGTCATTATCAGTACTGGAGGATCTTGAGAATGACCATTGATGAAACAGATCTTATGAAAAAACTGATCTCTCTTTCCAAGAGACTCGGATACGTATTCCAGTCGGGAGAGATATACGGTGGCCTGCAATCTTCATGGGATTATGGCCCTCTCGGTGTTGAACTGAAGAAGAATATTGAGTCCAGCTGGTGGAACTTCATGGTTAAGACAAGGCCTGATGTTGTCGGAATGGACTCGGCTATTATCACTCATCCGGATGTATGGATGGCTTCAGGACACCTGAAGAATTTTCATGATCCCATGGTTGACTGCAAGGAATGCAAAAGCCGGTTCCGACTGGATCATGTTGATGGAGACAGTTGTCCCGAATGCGGAGGAGAACTCACCGAACCGAGAAACTTCGGGCTGATGTTCAAGACAAGGATTGGTGCCCTCGAGGACGAGTCTGCAACTGTCTATCTGCGTCCTGAAACGTGCCAGTCTATTTTTGTTAATTTCAAGAATATTGTTACCGCGACAAGGCAGAAGCTCCCATTTGGAATAGCACAGATCGGCAAAGCTTTCAGAAACGAGATTACCGCAAGAAATTTCGTTTTCCGCACAAGAGAGTTTGAGCAGATGGAAATGGAGTATTTCTGCCTGCCTGAAGAAGCAGATAATTGGTTTCAGTACTGGCTTGATCAGAGGATGAAGTGGTATCTTGAGCTCGGAATAAAAGAGGATCATCTCAGACTGCGAACACATCAAGACAGCGAACTTGCCCACTACGCAAGTTCCTGCGTTGATATAGAGTATAGATTTCCTTTCGCGCCTGACGGGTGGGGGGAACTTGAAGGTATCGCTAACAGAACTGATTTCGATCTGAAATCCCACATGCGGGAAAGCGGACAGGATCTTTCTTTTCAGGATCTGGTGAGCAATCAGAAAATTATTCCATATGTTGTCGAGACCAGTG
Source organism: Candidatus Fermentibacterota bacterium (assembly GCA_030607835.1). Lineage (GTDB taxonomy): Bacteria > Fermentibacterota > Fermentibacteria > Fermentibacterales > JCC-6 > Aegiribacteria. The sequence goes on from JAUWJE010000127.1 coordinate 1,159, forward strand.
GTGGTATCGGCAGAACTCTGCTTGCCGTTCTGATTGACGCTTATCGTGAAGAGGAAGTAGAAGGAAGGACAAGGGTTGTTCTGGGTCTGCACAGGAACCTCGCGCCAGTCAAAGCTGCTATTCTGCCTCTTTCAAAAAAGCTCAGCGAACAGGCATACGAGGTTTTTGAGCTTATCAGACCATACTTCCCTGTACAGTTCGATGTTACCGGGTCCATTGGAAAGAGATACAGAAGAATGGATGAGGCGGGTACGCCATTCTGTATAACATTCGACTTCGATTCACTCGAGGATAAGCAGGTTACTATCCGTGAACGGGACTCTTTGGATCAGATCAGGATTCCCATCGATACTCTCGTTGAAAAAATGTCGGATATAATGCAAAATGGCTGGTCATAGGACGGAGACTTCTACAGGGACAGACGGGATTTCGCTGACAGAAATATGAAACCATTCTCTATTGTCATACCCACCTGGAAGAACATCGAGTACCTGGATCTCACCTACCGTGGCCTATTACGCAACAGCGCTGTAGAACACGAGATCATTGTCTTCTTCAATGAGTACGACAAATCCTGTGAGGACTGGTCCAGGAATAAAAACATCCTCTTTGATCGGTCGAACCGAAATACAGGAGTCTGTGAAGCTGTCAATCGTGGAGCCAGGATGGCAACGTTCGATCATATATGCTACATGAATGACGATATGTATGCACTGCCCGGCTGGGATACCGCACTTGCAGCATACATAGGTTATACTGACAAACTCTGGCTTTCAGGTACTGCAATCGAATCAGGCAATTCTACTCCCTGTTACATAGGCAACAAGGATTATGGAAATAGCCCGGCGAGTTTCGACGAGGAAAGGCTGCTACGGGAATACAGAACCCTTATCAGGCCTTACAATACAGTGAGCACCTGGACGCCTGTTCTTCTTTCAAAGAGCGACTGGGATGCAATTGACGGTTTTGACGAGAACTATTTTCCAGGTTTCGGAAGTGATCCTGACCTTGCAATGAAAATGTACAGATATGGATGCCGTCATTTCATCGGGGTTGGATCGAGTCTTGTTTACCATTTCGCGAAACAGACCACTGTTCGATTCGCGGACAACAGTACAATGGATCCAGGTAAGTACTTCCGCCAGAAATGGGGAATATCCTGGAAGAAATTCTTCAGAAAAGTCATCCATAGGGACAGGAAATTAACTCCCTGATTATTTCCGATACCTATTCACTGGATTCTTTATTGAAAATAGACTTGATTCTATTAATATCTTCCTTTTCTTTATCACCTTTGTAGAAAATTTCAATAAGATACAGATAGAGTGTCTTCTTTTCGAATCTGTATACTACTCGAATACCAGACCTGCTGGCGGTACCTTTAAGGCTCTTACAAGCGAATCTCTTTGCAACATAAAGCCCTTCAACTTCGATTCCCAAACCACTAACAGGAAAATGACCCTGCGATTCCGGAGGTTGGTCCAGTACATGAACGGCTCTTAATGATGTGTCAATAAAAGTGTATAAATCATCCTTCAGACTTCTGTAACGCTTTTTCAGTTTCTTGAAATCCCGCTTAAATCCCTCGTGTCTTTCTACAGTGTTTATGCCATCAAATTCCATTCACCCCTACTCCATATTCTATTCCTCCTCATCTTTTTCCTCTCTCATTGAGTATTCAGGTGATCTGTAAAATACCGATTCGTAATTTATCTGAGCCCCATCCTTTGTTGTTATCCAGGGAATATCTTTGTGCGAATACTCACTGATCTGAGATGTGTTCATATCTCCAAGATGGCGAAGAACATCATTGATAGTATCAAGCTCAGTTGCAGACAGTTTTGAAATATCAGGTTCGCGGCATGGTAAGTACTTGGTTTGTGGGTAGCTGTAGTATTCCTTTGCTACTCTAACTACGTCACCATCTTTCTCCATGGATTCAATTAGCTTATGGAAATGAGTTGGAGTAGGTCCATACCTGTTCTTGATATAGGTTGCCCCGATAAACTGTTCTTCATACTTCTCGTAATAATCGAAATCTATAAAATAGAGAAGCTTATACAGAACCGTTTCTCCTATGTTCGGCCTTGCACCTACTTTGGCAAGGATATAAAGAAGAACTTCCCGAAATTTCAGAAAATTATTCTGAGGTATGCTGATTCTTTCTCTGGGTTCATGAACTGAAAACTCCTCACTTGATGGTTCAATCACTTCTTCTGGTTTCAAGTCAGGATTGATTAACTGATCAACAGTGATATTCAGCACTTCTGCAAATTTAATTAGTTCCTCCACATTAACCTTGCGATTACCAAGCTCGATCTGCACTATACTGCTTCTGTGGATGTTCACTTTGTCAGCCAGTACTTCCTGTGTCATGCTTAATGCAATCCTCAATTTCCTGATGTTTCCACCAATATCCATCCTCTCTCCTCCTTATTTGGTGTCATCAATATATATGTTTGTTATTCTAACATGTCAATGTTATAATATTGAACAAATATAGAAGGGGAAGGATAAGATGTTTATTGATGTTGACTGGGTAATCACCGGTGTAGGAGCCAAGAATGGCTCTTCGAAAATCCCATTTTTCAGAGCAAGAAGGGTTATCACTGATTCTTTGTCGTTCGGAGAAATGGAAATTTCCAATATCCTAGAAACATCGGCGTATATATGGTCAAATCAGTTGAAGAAGCATGGTGCGTCCCCGGAGGTGGAGTTTTGAGGGTGTGTTCTGCGGGGCGTAGGTCAGAATCAAACCTGATGGATCTTTCCCCGCATTCCTGAGCAGCTCTTCGGCATAAGCTGAACGCGACTGAGCATACTTTCCCGCGACGATCTGTATTCCCGAAAAAGATCTCTCCAGAAGATCGGGAAGGATACCCGCAAGTCTGTGGATGGGGGTGTGATTTCGCCAGCAGTTCACATATACATTCCGTACTCTTCCAGCCAGAATATCCTGAGAAAACGTTGTCTTTGTCGAATTCACTTCCCCGCACAGCACAGATGTTCTGATTATGAGAGCTTCAGGATATCTGTTGAGCACAAATATGTCTCCGATGAGTTTGGTCCAGCCATACAGAGATGATGGAACCGCAGGAGAACTTTCGGTATATGGAGGTATCCCTCCACTGTAGACCAGATCGGTTGAAAAATGAATCATGGGAATTGATTGAGCAGCACAGTGAATGGCCAGTCGACGAGGCCATAAAGTGTTAAGTCTCCATGATTTCAGCGGATCGAGCACACATTCGGAGGGTTCGGATATGGCTGCAGCGTTAACTATGAGATCAAAGTCCTGACCGAGAAGTTTTTCCCTGTCTTTCGAAGACAGAAGATCGAATGCTTCCGTTTTCATTCGCCCGGATCTGGATACAGGCCTGATATTCAATCTTCCAGAAAGATCTTCCCTTATTGCCGATCCAAGTCTTCCGGTAGCTCCTGCAAGCAGAACACGGGGAGGATTCAACTATCCCTGTCTTTCGCCTGGAACCGAAACGAAAGTGGCCCTGGCGGAAGCTTTCTCAACACCCTCCTGGAAAAGGGAAGCCTTAAGTTTCATTATCCTTCCACGCTGTTCAATCAGTTCCGCTTCTACCGTCACCGGTTCTCCTGTAATCACTTTTTTCCTGAATCTGACCGATATTTCAACTGTAGCGCAGAATCCTCCTATACTCATCGCGGCGTATGCCATCGACTCGTCAAGAACTGTTGAAAGAAGCCCGCCATGGACTATGCCGGTATATCCCTGATGTCTCTTTTCGGGAGTCCAGTGAATGGTCGCGCTGCCTTCTTTTCCTTCGGGATTCAGGCGGAGTCCATGAGGATTTTTCTCTCCGCAGACGAAGCAATACCTGTCATCGTCAAAGATATCACTCATGGACTATCCGCCTGTTCTATTCAGAGGTTAAAGGAATCGCCCAGGATCAGTAATCAGATACTCGAAAATACCATCGGTTCCCACGATTATCTGGCTGGTACTGTCCAGAACAGCCTCAAGTGTTTCCAGTGAACGGATAAAGCTGTAGAAATCGGGATAACTGTTGTAAGCATTCGCGTATGTGGCCGCCGCGGTGCTATCTGCTATTCCTCTGTATTCAAGAGCTTCCCTGCTGGCACCTGCATGTATTGAATCGACCCTGAGGTCGGTATCAGCGATGATAACATTGGACATTCTTCTACCCTCTGCGCGGTATCTGGTTGAAATCCTGTTCCTCTCCGCCTGCATCCTGGTGAAGACGGCAATCTGGTTCTCAACCGGCAGGTCCGCACGCTTGATTCGAACATCAACGATGTATATGCCATACTCTCTGGCCATCCGCCTGCAGGTTTCGGTTACTCTATCGAGTATCGCGATTCTTCCCTGCGTGGGAGTCATTCTTATGAGCCTTATGGTCTCTTGAATTTCCCCTTCTTCATCGATGGTGAAATCCTCCAGAGTGTCGGCAAAAGCTACACTGCCTACGAGCCATACGTAGTCACCAAGACCGATGGGGTTGTTTGTGCTTCTAACGATCTGAATCAGATTGCTTTTGCCGAGTTCCTGCCTGATCATGGAATAGATTATGTCATCAAGGCGTGATAATGCTGCGGTTTCCGAACGGACGCTCCTGAGAAACAGAAGAGGATTTTCTATTCTCCACCTGGCATATCAGTCGACCTTAATGTGTTTCTTGTCCTTTGTGACAACATCAGCCGGTGGATCATCGTATTCGAGAATTCTATCATCGAATATCCTCACCTGCTGAATGAACGGTATTTTGAAGTAAAGTCCCGCTCCCTGACTCAGAACAACTCCCTGTGCGTGTTCTTCCATCCAGAGTTCCAGTTCGGCCATCTCCTCGGAGGTGCGGTTGCCGACTATTACCCTGACAGGATTTCCAAGCTGAAGAATCACTGCCTGCTCGGTTTCAGATATTGTATAGAACGCTCCGGTAACAACCAACAGGATGAAAAGCGCCGCGAGTCCGTAGA
>JAUWJE010000168.1 GCA_030607835.1 Candidatus Fermentibacterota bacterium
CGGCTGCAAGAAGAAAATTTCGTTCTCTCCGGACTGCGACACCTCTGGTTGAAGCCAGATCGTCACCCTGCGAAATCTGATTAAGCACATCTGTTCGAGAAAACACAATCAGCGATCCAATAACCACAGGAAAAACCAGAAACAGGGGTTTCTCCCATCCGATCACCGCAAGATCACCCATCATCCATCTTACAATCTCGAGTATTCTGGATGCATCGCTGAAATATTCAAACAGAAGAAGTATTGCAGCTCCAATAAGGTTCATCGTAACTCCCGCAAGAAGCAGAGATGCACCGTACTCGCCCCTTCTACCTCCTGATGCCAGAGCATAGACCGCGATCACTGCCAGAAGCGCACCTGCGGTTCCGGCCGCGACTAAACCGATGACCGGAATAGCAAGCCCTGATATGATTACAGAACCGGCAACAAGTCCTGCTCCGGCAGATATGCCAAGAGTGTAAGGAGTAGCGAGGTCATTTCGAAGAAGTGACTGCAGAATACATCCGGAAATGGATAAAGCACTGCCGGTAAGAAGAGCAAGCACTAATCTTGGTAATCTTAACCGTAATACGACCCACCCTGGTGGATCACCCATTGGGCCAACCATCAGGGAGAAGACACCGGCAACAGCAATCGCCAGTATCAACAGAACCCAGAATCCGATTGAAGGTTTTCTCCCTAAACCGGTCAATTCTCAATCTCCGGCACTATTATCCATGATCTGGTTTCACTGTCCTCCGATACGTGAAGATGAACTTCGAATACTTCAGAAAGAATCTCCGTTGTAAACACATCAACAGGTTCACCGAATGCTCTCGCATTCCCGTTGGAGAGCACAAGCACTGAATTAATAAACCTGCCGGACAGAGCAACCTCATGTGTGCTTATCAGCACGGCTATCCCTTTGTCTGACAGCTTTTTAAGGAGCAACCACATGTTAAGCTGATGTCTGAAATCAAGAGAGGATCCCGGTTCATCAAGCAGCAGCAGCTTCGGCTCCTGAGCAAGCGCTGAAGCAAGCAGAACCAGCCGCTTCTCTCCCCCTGAGAGTTCCGAATATATCCTGCCTCTGAGATGCCAGGTGTCCGTTTCCAGCATGCACTCCTCGGCAACTTCAAGATCATTTGAAGAGTCATACGCCCATCTTCCTCTATAGGGGTGTCTACCCAGCAGAACTGTTTCTGCCACAGTCAATCTGGAAAATGGATTTGAATTCTGAGGAAGGTACGACACGATTCTTGCCTGCTGATTATTCGAGAGATCGGATGTCTCAATACCACATACTTCAATTGTCCCGGAAACAGTAACTCCCAGATTGAGAATAGCTCGAAGGAGTGTACTTTTCCCCGAACCATTCGGACCGATCAATGCGCATATTTCACCTGCAGATATAGAGAGATTGATTCCGGACAGAACGGATCTGGTGCCATATCCAGCAGAAACGTCATCCAATCTTAAAGCAGACACGAACATATCCTCTCAGCAATTTCAATGAGTCTACCTCCAGGAATCATGATATATGGCTCAAAGAGACAGTGAATTCTTGATGTCTCGAATCCTAATTCAACCCAGAAATCGATCTCTGAGACTATAGTAGATGTTGTATCTGTTCGTCCCGGATATAGGCAGATTATGTGATCGGGCGCCATTTCCAGCACTCCCTCTGCGGATATCATCGGCCAGGCTCCAACAGCAGGCGCTTTTATTTCGCAGTTCATAGCGGAAAGCAGATCCGCGAAAAATGTGTTTCTACCGGCAATTGTCATACTGGAAGACCCACGCTCATGATAAACAACGATCATGCAGGATATTGGTTCGGTGTTTCCCAATAAGTACTGAAGGGAATCCAGACGAGATTGAAGCTCATTCTTATACGAAGCTGCATCCGCTCCATACCTTGCATCAAGAGAATCAAGCGTTACAAATACATCCTCAAGTGTATCAAAGCGGTAGGAGTAACAGGGAATACCCAGGGTCTCCGCAAGTTCATGAAGTACAGGATTGCTACCGCTGATGTGGATAGAGGTGGGTGAAAGGGATGAGATCCGCTCCAGTGAAGGATCCACATATCCGCCAACTGAAGGTAATTCCTGTACAATCGGCGGCCATTCCGAATACCGGTCAACTGCTGCAACTCTGTCTCCAAGTCCGATAGCAAACATGATCTCAACAAGAGAAGGTCCAAGAACAATGAATCTTGTATCATCAGTAGCCTTCTCAATACTCCGGCAGGACACGGACAGCAACAGGATTAGAATAAGGGCTAAAAGAACAGTTTTCATATTGCGTTCCCATCAGATAGAGAAGTTATCAGTCCGTGTTTGCGTAATTTATCAAGGGCTCTGGATTCCAGTTGTCTGACCCTTTCCCTACTGATCCTGAAGATTCGTCCAAGATCCTGCAAAGTACAGGATTCGCCACTGAATAATCCGAATCTAAAAGTAATTATCGTTTTCTCTCTGTCTGACAATGAGGCCAGAGCGGCATCAATTCTTTCTCTGAGATCATCCTTAATAACTTCCTCATCAGGTGTTAGAAATTTGCTTTCAAGATAGCTCGCAATAGTCGCATCCTGTTCACCGGTAGTGTGATCCAGAGATAGGGGTCGTGCTGTGGATAGAAATATCTGTTCAATCTCATCTCGATCAACTCCTGTGAATTCCGCCAGTTCATCGATTGTGGGGAGATGCCCCATTTCTGTAGTGAAATCATCTACATATTCCCGGATGGTTGAATTCGCTTTTTGAATGGTTATTGGAAGTCTGATAAGCCTGGATTGATGGAGTATCGCTTTCAGGATTGCCTGTCTTATCCACCATACAGCAAAAGTGGAGAATTTGTATCCTCGATGATATTCGAAACGCCTGACAGCATCCATGAGACCCCTGCAACCCTCCTGAACAAGATCCATCTCTTCCATTGCGTCGCATGGATAGTATTTCCGGACCTTTGTGACAACCAGTCTGAGATTTGCTTCAACAAATCTCTCAAGTATTTCATTATGTTTTTTTAATGCTCCGTAGAAGCTCTGAGCGAATGTGATATATTCATGAATATCTACTCCGACATTCACTTCTATCAGATCAAGTTCGTTACGGATAGCAGTTAACTGTGGATAGATGCTCCAGGCTTTATAATTATCACTCTCACATGAGTCTGCTGCTGAACAGAACTTCAAAGCTCTTGATCGTGCAACAGTAATATCCTCTCCCAGCAGATCTATCAGCTCCTTCATCCGACTGACGAGCAGTCTGCATGTCTCTACTCCGCTGAACAGTTTCTTCCCTATACGCTCAACTCTGAACCACGAGAGATGAAGCCTTCGAACCACGTCACGATTCTGATATCGATTGTTCATTCTGTTGAGAATCAGTTTCATTCCTTTTCGCCGTGAAAAAGGTAAACGATCATGTTTCATCCCCCAGTATGACCTGTCAACAATTACCTCCTCCACTATATCACCCTTCAATAATCTGTTGAATGGATCGAAGAAATCACTTCGACCAAGTGGTGTCGAAAGAATGGACTCCAGCATGATGATCCTGACATTTTCCTGGCTTTCAGCAAGTTCTTTTTCTTCCTCTGGAGACATCGGTGGAACAACATCGATTTCCCTGAAGAATAGAGCTCCTGAATTAAGGTCTACTCCTCGAGTACGTCTTATACTGTTCTTATGCTGCTGACACTGGGGAATCAGTCACCACCTACATTCTTATCAGCTTTTTGCCGATCTCAGATATCTTTTGTTTTAATTCAACTATTTCGCTATCGTCGGCGGATTTCAATCTGGTCTTGAGCTGAGCCAGTACTCGCTCCAGTCTGTCTCGATTGACAGCATTCTCAATGCTGGCTCTGCCTGATTGATCCTTCTGATCTGGAAACGATGACATGATTTCACTGCAGACAGATGCATCTTCAGAATCAAGTCCTGAAAGCTGGAATTTTCCAGCTCCTTCATTTGCCTGTTTTCTGATCTCCCGGAATATTCTGATCCCTCTCTCCGTTCTGAAGTCCCCCTCTTCAAGAAATCCAGTCACTGAACCGTTGATGCCCTCCGGAGCAAGGAGAATCGATCCAAGAATTGCCTTATCCCATCTGTTCAATTCGATGTTTTGAATGATTCTATTCACGGATTTCTGACGTTTTCTGTCTTCCTCCGCAGCCTGCGACTCAAGTGTTCCGATAGAATAGCCGGTTTCTTCTGAAATTACTTTCAACAGTGTTTCCAAAATTACCGGATCTGTTGTGCATGATGCAATACCCACGAGTCTCCTGACAACTTTTACTTTATTTCCGGAGCCCTTTATCCCGGACCAGGAGCCAAGCAATCCAAGAGCGAAACGAATTGGATCCAGAACTCCTGCAGTCAATTCCATAACTGCACCGGCTCCATTTTCACTGATGTAGTCATCAGGATCCTTGCCATCAGGAATCGAAATGACCCCAGGCAGATGACCCTGTTCAAGAATGACTTCAGCAGCTCGTACTGCCGCTCTCTGGCCAGCTTTATCACCATCATAGCATATAAGAATATCAGATGACATGGCACAAAGCTGCCTGGCCTGTGACGAAGTTAAAGCGGTGCCACATGTTGCTACAACACAATCAAAGCCGGCCTGGACAAATCGCGAATGGTCAAAGTATCCCTCAACAAGGATAATCATATCATGATCCCTTGCTGCTCTGAGAGCTTCGCGGTAACCGTAGAGGTAGTCACCTTTCCTGTATATCGGTGATTCAGGACCATTTATGTACTTTGGTATATCGGGAGAGGATTTAGAGAGAAGCCTTCCGCCAAAACTGATGATCCTTCCTCTTCGATCGCTGATTGGAAAGAGTATTCTATCCCTGAAGCGGTCGTATATCCCGTCATTATTCTTTCTGGATCTGAGGGCGATTCCCGATTCAACGAGCTGGCTTTCCGAGTAACCTTTGC
>JAUWJE010000102.1 GCA_030607835.1 Candidatus Fermentibacterota bacterium
CTACGCTGCGGCTCTGATCTTCAGTGGTCTTGTTCAGGTTGCATTTCTTCCCTTTTTCTCTCATTTCCTGTCCGCAGATGCAGCGGGTGAACTCGGCACATTGAGAATCATCGCGGAAGCCATCGCAGGAATAGTTGTGCTTGGTCTTCCCACTGCATTGATCAGAACGTGGCAGAGGACAGCAAATCACAGGGCAGTTCTGGTTCGAGGCATCATTTTTCCCGCAATTCCGGCTCTATTGCTGGCTCTGCTGGTTCTTCTGCTTCATGGATCCCTCAAATCATTCCTTCGCTTACAGTATCCCCAGTACCTGATTCACGCCATCCTCCTTGGAATCGGAGTTGCATACGTGCAGATATCTCTGTCTTTCCCACGAGCCGATGGTCTGGCTGGTAGGTATCTCCTATTGCAGATAATCCGCGGGTTTCTTGCGCTTGGAGCGCTTGCTCTTTTCCTTTATGCCGGTTCTTTCGATGCCATTCCCTCTTTCCTGACAGCAAGATGGGCTCCCTCCTTCCTGATTGCCACTGTAGCGATGATCATGATGTGGAAAAGAACTGCCGATTCGGTAAAATGTGAGAAACCCTCATCCCTGAGTAGAGATATACTTGGTTTCAGTCTGCCTTTGATTCCAGCTACGCTGTCCATGATCGTACTTTCATCCGCTGACATGTTCATGCTGAGGAACATCTATCCCGATCTTGCGGAAAGTGGATATTATGAATGGGCAAGCCGAGCCTGTCTTGTTCTCATGCCAATGATTCTGGGTTTCGACATGGCATGGAAACGCTTCATTTTCAGGAAACGCACAACCGGTGGAAACCTTGCGGAACTGGGTCGGGCCGGACTGCTTTTCATGGTCATGGTTAACTGGGGCGCCCTTCTCCTTGCGATGTCATCTCCATGGATTGTGGGTCTGATTGGAGGCGCGAATTTCTGGCCTTCCCTACGTGTACTGCCTACGCTTGCTGGAGCCAGCGCCATGTTCGGGCTGTTCCTTATTTCTCAGACTGGCTGTCTCCTTACAGGTCAGACCAGATATATTGCGGGAATGACACTATTCGGCGCCATTCTGAATATAGGATTCAATTTTCAACTGATACCTATAGCAGGTGCGCTGGGGGCGGCTTTCGCCACTCTCGGCACAAATCTATTCATGGCTCTGAGTCTTTTCTGGCTTGGCAGGAAAGTTTTCCCGATAAGTTTCCTTGCAGTTGCACTGACGGTAATACTGCCAATCTCATTCGGTCCTCTGGCTACGCTTGATGCCGGCTTTCGATCGGCAATTGTTCTTGTCGGAACTATCATCACAATTCTTATAATCGCTGTTCTTAGAAGACTGGGAACTACTTTGAAGGAGGGCAGCTCGGAATGAGACCGGAAAGGATTTCGAGTAACAGTGAATAAAGGTGTTGCTGATCTGTTGAGGGGGCGTTATCCAGACGCTGTTCGGTCAATCCAGCTGAGCGAATGGACAACCTGGCAGGTAGGAGGCCCAGCAATCGCCATTGTTGTATCCTCCAGAGGGATGCTGTCTGATCTACTCGGTATTCTGCGGCAGGAAGGTCTCTCATGGTTTCTTCTTGGGCGAGGGTCGAACATACTTGCTTCGGACAATGGCTGCAGCGAGATAATTATCAGACTTGCTGGTGATCTTGCTTCTGTCAGGTGGGAGCATTCGGGCAGCGGATGGAGACTCTCCTGTGGAGGAGGAACCAGATTCCCTTCTCTGTCAGGTGTTGCCTGCAGTAAAGGAGCATCAGGGCTCGCGTTCGCGATTGGAATACCGGGAACCGTTGGCGGGGCTATATTTATGAATGCCGGCGCATATGGCAGTTCGATCTCCGATATGCTGACAGAAGTTGATGTTGTAGATTCAGAAGGAAACGAGAGGGTTATCAGAAACACAGAATGCGGTTTTTCCTATAGATCAAGCAGGTTTCAGAGGGAAGCATTGATCGTGACGGGAGCCAAATTCCTGCTGAAAGAGGCAGACCCGGCAGAGCTCAGATCGGAAGCCAGACGCATACTGCAGTTACGCCGAGATAAGTTTCCTCTTGAGTACCCGAATGCGGGAAGTGTTTTCAGAAGACCCTTTGAAGGACCCCCTCCGGGGAAACTTATTGAAGACTCAGGTCTGAAAGGAAGAGCAGTCGGAGGCGCTATGGTGTCAGAAAAACATGCGAATTTTATTGTGAATAATGGACATGCTTCGTCGTCTGACATACTGAATCTTATGAATGTAGTGCGGGAAGAGGTTCTCAGGAAGAGTGGTATCCTCCTGAAAGAGGAAATCCGTTACCTCGGATGAAGGGGTTAAGATATGGTGGCCAGTATGCGTTACGCTAATAACAGGCTTGAGTCCGGGCCAATTCTGGTTACCGGTGCAGGCGGGTTTGTCGGCAGTCACCTTATGAGTGAACTTGCATTGGGTGAGGGAGATATTGCAGTCGATATGTCGACTGATTTCCAGGCTCCTCCGGGAGTGAAGAAGATTATTTGGAATCTGCCTTCAGAAGCCCCGAAAGAGTTGGGAGAAGTCCGGTATATCATTCACCTGGCGGCAATGAGTTCAGTATCTCGTTCTTTGAAGGAAGTGCATAAAGCATACGAGATCAATCTCATGGGAACTATTTCAGTTCTCGAGTATATGGTTTCACATTGTCCGGAAGCCAGACTTCTGATGATCAGCTCCGCCGAAGTTTATAAACCTACGGATGATATGATTACTGAAAATAGTGAAATTGGTCCAAGAAATCCTTACGGTACTACAAAGGCCGCGGCGGAAATAGCGGCATTTCAATTTGCCGGGAATTACAATCTGGACATAGTATTGGCACGTTCATTTCCTCATTATGGCCCTGGACAATCCGAAGATTTTGCATTTCCAGCATTTTGCAGACGTATTATCGAGGCAGGCAGAAATGGATCAAGGAGAATACGGGTGGGAAATCTCAGACCCGTGCGTGATTATCTTTATGTATCGGATGTAGCAAGGGCATACCAGTATATCCTTAACAGAGGACAGTCCGGCAGCATCTATAACGTTTGTTCAGGCAAAGGCAACAGTATTGGAGATATGGTTAATATGCTTATTGAGATTTCCGGACATGATATTGAACTTGAAGTTGATCCTGAACTGTTCCGGTCAGCTGATGTGGAATTCCAGGTTGGTGATCCGTCCAGGCTAAACTCTTTGCTTGGCTGGAAACCGGAGATCAGCAGAAATGCAGGTCTGAGCAAGCTGTTTTCATGGTGGGAGGAGAGAATATGACTCTATTTATGATCTTCAGCATAATGCTAACAGGAAGAATATCCGATTGGGAGCATTTTACACATTTCGGTGGAGTCAGTGATATTCTTGTTGAAGATTCCCAATTTGTGGGAGCAACAAGCGGCGGAGTTATCTTCGGAACGCTTGGAGCCGATACAGTGTTCTGGGATTCAACATGGACATGTCCGGGGGAACTATCTTTCAGTGATGTAAGATGCCTTGCCAGGGATGAATCCGGGAATCTGTGGATGGGGACTAACGGTGGGGGAATTGATGTGCAACTCTCATCCGGAGGTTTTCAGCATTATGGACAGCTTGAAGGATTGCCGATATCCCTGAAAATTTCATGCATTTTCCCGGACACAACGGTCTGGGTCGGTACCAGTGAGGGGCTCTGTAGCAAGAATCTTGCGTACTTTGATGTCTGGACAATATTCTCTACTGGTGGCGGACTTCCCTCTGATGTCATCAACTGTATAGCTCCTGTGGATTCCGGTCTTATTGTGGGTACTTCAAATGGTATCGTTATGCTCAGGAAGGATCTTTACCCAGGGAGCTCCAGTTCATGGCTCAGTTTTCCATCCGCTTCGGAAATAGGAGCTCTGGAACTTCTTGTTGCAGGTGACACGGTATGGGTTGCTTCCACATCAGGGCTGTATTTCATGACTGCCGGTCAGAAATGGCAGATTGATGCGACTTATCCTGGAAATTATCCGATCTCTCTTTCCTATAATGAGGGTAAACTGGCAGTTGGCGGTCAGGGTGATGTCTGCATTTTCGATGGTACTGAATGGAGAAGAGGAACGTACGGATTGGCGGGACAGCTGATTCAGGATATATGCTGGTTATCCACTGACAGTCTCATGATTGCACAGGTAACAGAATTCTCTCAGAACAGGGCATCAGGTAACGGGGTCGCAATCGGCATTCTTGATTCCTGGTTCAATACTCGACCCGAAGGGTCTCCATCAAATGATCTGTTGGCGGTGGCTGTTGATTCCAGAGATGATGTCTGGGTAACAAGCAATCACAGGGGTGCCGGAGTTCTGAGCCAGTATGGATGGACTGAGTTCGGATCTCAATTACCGAGCAGGCATCAGCTGTTCGTTTGTCTGGCGGATTATTCCGGAGGTGTGTTCCTAGCTTCCTGGCATCATGGTGTAACATGGCTGGACTGGAATGGTACCCCTCAGAGGGATGATGATGTTTTTATCAACTGGGACAGTGAAAACAGCGGACTTCTTAATGATCAGATAAAAGGCGCAGCGATTTCATCATCCGGAGAGGTGTGGTTCGCTCAGGAACCCTTCTGGTCAACGCCATCCGAACCCAGCGGGGTTGTAAGACTCTCCTGGACAACCGGACAGGAGACCACCGCGTCATGGAAAACATTTGAGCCATCTGATGGACTTCCATCAGGCTATGTGCGGGATGTCGCGTCGACATCCTCATCTTCCATAGCCTGGATGGGAACTGAACTGGGACTTGTCAAAGGAAATATTTTTTCAGGTCAGGTTCTGTATTTCGCAGGCCCTTCACAGGGATTACCATCCGCAGATGTGCAATCAATAGTTCTTTCAAGAAATGAAGATCTCTACGTTGGAACAACCGGCGGTCTCGTTGTGCTGAAAGCAGGAGAAGATGCTTTCATAGATGTGGAAGATATATCCGGCAATATAAACATGCTTTGTTTTGATAATTTATCCTGCCTCTGGGTTGGTTCTTCAGAGGGCTTCTAAAGGATTTATCCCGATGGATCCGTTGAAGAGTACAATACACTGAACTCACCATTACAATCGATTGATATCAGAAACGCTGTGTGTGATACGGATAATGGATTGCTCTACCTTGTTACAGATCATGGTCTCTGGAAGCTTCATCTCGAGCAGGGAATGACCGGCGACATAGAAACAGCAACGGTGTATCCCAATCCGTTTGTTCCGGGAGCAGGAGAAGTACTGGGAATCGCCGGGCTTCCAAATAGAACTCTGGACTTTCATCTGTTTGACCTGAGGGGAGAGCTTGTTTATGAGTCCCTGTCACAGAACAGGGATATGTTCTCATGGGATGGCTATGATAATAATGGTGAACCTGTGGCATCCGGAACATATATTGTACGGATTTTACAGGATGGTGAAAGCAGGTTCTTCAAGCTTGCGATTGTTAGATAAAACCCGGAAGAGGTTGATTCCATGAAAGGTGTTGTTCTCGCGGGAGGACTGGGAACACGGCTCAGACCGCTGACCAGTATAACAAACAAGCATTTACTGCCTGTTTATGATCAGCCCATGATTTTCTACCCTCTTCAGAAACTTGCTGAGGCGGGGATCAGGGATGTAATGCTGGTTACAGGTGGGAATAGTGCGGGGGATTTTCTTCGGCTTCTTGGTGATGGATCGGATTTCGGACTCGATACTCTTAATTACGCCTATCAGATTAAAGAAGGTGGTATAGCGGAAGCAATAGGTCTGACAAAAGCATTTGTAGGCAGTGAGAAATTTGTTGTTATCCTGGGTGACAATATTCTTGAGGATTCACTTGCCTTGCATGTGGAGACGTTCAGGAAGCAGGAGGATGGCGCGAGAATATTGCTGAAGGAAGTGAGTAATCCCAGAGATTACGGAGTAGCTGAGATTAAGGGAGACAGGATCATATCAATAGTGGAAAAACCTGAATGTCCCAGAAGCAGCTATGCTGTCATTGGTGTATATATGTACGATGAGTTTGCGTTTGAAGTTATTGATGCGCTTCAGCCTTCTGCAAGGGGAGAACTTGAGGTCACCGATATCAACAACGCCTATCTGAATGCCGGTAAACTCAGGGCAGATATTATTGAAGGCTGGTGGGCGGATTCAGGAAGCAGCATTGACGGTCTTCTGCAGGCCGGAATCAGAGCAAGGGAACTTCGTCAACACCAACGCTCACAGGCGAGTGCCGAGAGTGCTGGGAGAAAGATGTGAGGCTTCTCGTAACGGGTGGCGCTGGTTTCATTGGAAGCAACTTCACAAGAATGGCTGTTAATCAAAATCCTTCATGGAAGGTTGTCGTTCTTGATAAGCTGACCTATGCCGGCAGACGGGAGAATCTCGCTGATCTGGAAGACAACTCCCGTTTCACATTTATCCATGGAGACATCTGCGATCCGGCTGTAGTGGCTGAAGCGATGAATGGATGCGACGCCATTGTCAATTTTGCGGCAGAAACTCATGTGGACAGATCCATTAATGATTCTTCCTCTTTCGTCAGGACTGACATTGAAGGTGTCAGGGGTCTTCTTGAGGAATTCAGGAAAGAGAAACGCAATCTCTTCCTCCAGATATCTACAGATGAAGTGTATGGCAGTGTTGAATCGGGTAAATCTCGAGAAGGTGACGTGCTTGCCCCGAGAAGTCCGTATGCGGCATCCAAGGCTGGGGGAGAATTGCTGGCTATGAGCTACTGGACAACACATAGAACTCCCGTTGTAGTAACAAGGTCGTCGAATAATTACGGTCCGTGGCAGTATCCCGAGAAGCTGTTCCCTCTTTTCATTACGAACGCTTTGGAGGGACAGACTCTTCCATTATACGGGGACGGCATGAACC
>JAUWJE010000128.1 GCA_030607835.1 Candidatus Fermentibacterota bacterium
TGATGTCGCAATTTGCGACTTCAAAATTTCAAATTCTTCCATGGATAACTGGAACATGAAGTCATCGGGGAATTTAGAAAGATTGCGTCGGACTTGCTCATTTAAGCGGCGTGTTTCAACTCCATATAGTTCAGAAAGATCAGAATCAAGAATAACTTTCGTATTTCGAATAATTAAGATGCTTGAGAGAATTCGATGTTCAGTGAGCGTATCTGGGGAATTTGCCAATTATTTTCCTTTCTATTCGATTGGAGAACGCTCTGAATAACCGGAACAGTACTCTCAAGCCAAGAATGTCGCCGCTGTTTCCGGTTGATGCAGTTGTTAGAGAAACGATTATATTAAATAATTATGCTTTCTAATTTACACTGCATCTTTTTATCTATTTTAAAATGAGTCATAAATTCAGCTTCATTATTGATATCTGTATTTCCTATTTCTGACACAAGTGCATAATACTCTTTTCTCTGGATTTTCCTTGTCATCCCCATAAGCAAATGCTGTGCGAATATTACGCTATTCTCAATTTGTTCATGAATATTGTATCCATCATCATCAGGGTTCAAACTTCTTTGCTGACCATCAATTTTAAGAATACTTTGGGTAACACCATCGATAACTTGATGAAGTAACTCATGCACTGCAATGTAGTAAGATACGAAGACCTCATTATCGTTAACCGGCATTTTGGTAATGGTGCAGACAGATGAATCATTCGTGCGTATTCCCCTGCCATTTCTCCTCATTCCCTCAGAAAGATATACAGTGATAGCAGGAAGTCCTTGGGTTCTAAGAAAGGTAAGAACTGTATCGTTTTCGTCGCTTTCCCAAAATCTCTTAAATTTGTTAATTTCTCTAAGATAGTCTTTTCTTCTACTGTCCCAATACGAGGAGTAAAACTTATCGTATTCAGATTTTGCAATTTCCGAAAATCTCGCTAACCCACCAAGATCATTGTTGCCATAAACGTTCTGAAGCAATTGGAGACACTGTGCCTCCATTTCTGTAAAACGGTTTATCATTACCTCATTCGGTACAGATAGATAGGTGAGGCCTCTGAACAATGAATCAATAGTATTAAAAAAAGCTGGCATGAAAGAGAGGTACACAAGATTCTCATCATCGATTTCTTTGAGATCCTCATGCAAAGATGATGACTTCTCACCCTTGAGATCGGATATGTATTCTACGTAGTCTTTGTCATAGTTCGATGCAACATTATTTACTTCAAAATGTGCAAGCAAGTGCAGAAGGATATCTGTTTTTTTCTCCGTGACGATCCTTGTATCATGAGTACTGCCCAAGCAAATTGCATTCAATATTTACGCCTTTCATTTACTCTCTAACGCTCCGCATCAGCCGCACACATTGCTGGGCGGCTGCATGCGATTGTTAAATGCAGTTTTCGTTTTTCTGTCACAGAAGTATCTCTGCATTTTGCAGTACCTACTCAGATGACTCCATTAAGTATTTATCCAACCACTTTACATGGATCTCATCAATCTCATGATATATTCGTTTACCAGTGGGATCTGCCACTATTTTCCCTACCTCGATTGGTGATGGAACGTGGTCTATGGGGAAGTAGCCTCCGAAAGAATAGTTCGGGTATCTGCGTAATACTTTTTCCAGCACTTCAGTTGGGGTTGTTTTTCCGATTTGGCCAAGCTTTTGCGTTCTATGAAAGCCGTTTCCGTACCAGATGTCGAGACCCGGACCAACGGCCAGAAAATACCATGTCGGAAGGCTATCGATAATTAGGTGATACGACTCATATTTACTTTCATGTGCTAGCAATTCCTGGTAGGCTTTTTCCTCAGTTGACTCTTGAACGTTGTGCCAATATTCCCCATCATGGATTTTGTTATCGCAGAACTCTTGAAAGAAATCCTTATACGGAATCACATCCGCCAGTTCAGGACGATACTGTTCAAATCTGCGAAGTTTTTCATTAGGTGCATAAGCAGGTATCACTGCCCGTTTATGATTATATTCATTCTTCTCAACCACATACATCGTCTCCCGGAATTGTTGCAGCATAGGTTTCGAGACCATCAGATTCAAACTGATTTCAAAACTGCTACATTTTGCTCGCTGCACCGCCTCATTGAGGCATCGAAATGCACCTTTCCACGATACGGCCTTATCGTGAATTGCCTCTGGGCCGTGAAGCGTAAACTCAAACTGTTCCACTCCCGCCTCATGATACGCGGTGAGGACTTGCTCCCAATCGTTTCTTGTGGAGATCGGTATTCCAGTTGTTGGTATGCACACCGGCATGGAAAATCCGTTAATTGTTCGCGCCAGGCTCACAATCTTCTCAATTTCCGGATGTAACATTGGTTCGAGGTCGAGATACGGATATACCTCAACGTTTTGTTCGTTCGCAATGCGACAGAATTTGTCAACAAAAGCAATCACATTTTCGTAATCGTTCATCGTCATTAGCGGGGCAGGCCCACCGTACACGTAGCAATGCCAACAGTCAGTCACGCATCCTGAGACAACGATATCAAAGGTGATTCTACTAGTCTTAGACATTTTCGCTCTTCACATCTTCCTTCAAGGTACTTCAGAAGGGCAGCAAAGCTTATAATCTAAGCTGGCTGCATTTATTTTCCCCATTCTAATGGCATTTAATGCTTCGAATGAGCTGCTACATTTGCTGATACTAGTCAGTCAGCTCGATTCGATTGTTATAGCTTCATTATCTCTGATGAGCTACATATTCATCAAGTAGAGTTCGAATCATCCTCTGGTATTGAGTATGATGGAGCTCGGCTTCTTTTTTGAAGAAGTCAACACTCCGCCTTGTAAGCGAAATGGTGATCTTCACCGTTTCATCCTTGAGTGCCAGCTCCTCTGGAGTGGGGAGAAAATCCTCCATAACCCTAACATCACCCATTGGCTCATCAGTGTATTTTATTTTGTTTTTCATAAATCCGTTTTCCCTTTCGCCAGTATCCTGCTCCGATAATCCTGATCTGTCTGTTACTGTAGGTGAAACGCACAGGCAGAATTCCTTCTGTAACCCGGCCTAAGCAGTAGAATCGGTGTTCTTGATGGCTGTGTGATAGATCCTCTAGGATGATCCTGCAGGGATCAAGAAATGCCAGCTGAGCTAGAGAAAAGGATACACCATGCTTTTTCTGATTCATCCGGTCCTTGTTCTCATCCCACTGAAAATCCGGTTTCTTTTTCATGAATCAAATTTAGCTAGAGTATGGCTATTTGTCAATACTATCATATGGCTCTTTTTGGCTATAACGCTCCAAATCAGCAGACTGCAATACAACAGCTTTTCAGTACTGTTACCGCAGTTCTGCTGAATTTGTTTGTTCACCCAAGTATTTCTCAATAAATACCGATGGTTCTATCATTTCGATACCAGCATAGCCCGAAACATCCAGCAGATGCATGTCCCCTGTAATTATTACGCTTGATGAGCTTTCCAGCGCTGCTGCTATGAATTTATCATCATCGGGATCCTCGCAAATTTGTTCATTAAGATCCCGAGCCTCAACGATGAGCCCGAAGCTAGTAATCAAGGTAATTATCTGGGAAACATCTACCTTGGGATACTTAGCTGAAAGACGATGAAGAACATCTACATACTCAGCGAGCATATCTGTCGATATCACGAGTTCAATTTTCTTCTGTTGCCACGCTTCAAGTATATGCCCTGGTTTACCTCCGAAGAACACAGCAGAGATTAAGACATTGGTGTCAACTACGACTTGCATTTTTCAGATCGTGTTTTTTCAATGGCTTCTTGAATATCCTCAGGCTTCATTTCTGATTCATATGCAGCCTGCCTGGCGCGCAGTATTATTTCTTTGAACTCATCGGAAGAGGGTGGAGTTATTGTTTTAAGAACAACTACATCTCCCTCACCCAATACTACAAATCTTGTCCCGGTTTTCAGATGGAGAGCCTTTCTGATCTCCTCGGGGATAACAATTTGCCCTTTAGAAGACATTTTTGTTGTAGCTACAGTATTCATTTCTTCATTCCAATCATGCTAGGTTTACTGTCTTACTGGTAAGATTATGTATAACATAGCATAACATGTCAATCATTATAAGAGTGAACATTCTGTATAACCTGCACAGGAATTACCTTAGCTCCTCGTTTAGCCCCTGGGTCTGGTTCATACAGTGGTTATCTGAGAGTATTTGTCTTGGAACTGTCTTTGATATACAATGTAATCCGCTTTGTGTCAGAATGACATTTCTACAATCTATTGGGATTGCTTCAAGACCATTCGCCTTTAGTATCTCACCTACGATTTCATCTTCCGGTTGGCAGTATGAAGGATACAGAGCACAGCCATTGATCAATACACCATTTGCATAGTTTGGCATGGTGTTCACGTCATCATAGGCAATCCTGTCCAATCCTGGAATCCGAATCACTTCATGACCATGTTCCTTTATCCTTTGAATCGCAGGTCGCACAGATTGCTCCTGAGGCGTATTCTCTGGATATTGTGAGACCAGCCAGATTCCAGGCTTGATCGACCATAGATACATATCCAGATCTCTGGTTGAGTCACCTTTTAAAGTAGGTACGGGAACAAATATTTGAGCAGGGAAATTCTTCCTTAGGAACTTGAGTCTTCGTAATCCTGAATCTCCATCTGTCATATCTTCCGCAATCAGACAGAGATCCTCATTGACGGAGATAACTGCAGTTCCGAAACTATCATTCATAGCGAGAGCAGTGATTCCAAGAGAATTGAGAACTCGAGCAGAAAAACGGCGAAGACGATCTGAACCCTTCAGTCTTTCATTGCTGAAGAGAAGACCGAGGCCTTCTCCATGTTCACATTCCCCAAAGATCGGAAAGTAATCCTGGATTATACCACGTTCTGGAGAGTCATGATTCAACAATATCGCATCCGGTTTGATATCGTTCTGTTCAAGCAGGTCAAGGAAGAATTCAGTTTCATCATTGGTTACGAATACTTCAACAGAAACACGATCGGCTACTGCTTCCACTATCCTGCATATTGTATTTCCGTATTTGAATCTTGTATGAAAGAAGTTCTGATAAAAACTGAGATACAGCTTTCCGACAGGTTCGTATTCAGGGATTATTCTCATCCTTTTCCTTACTCAGATAACGTTCTAAATCAGCAGGCTGCTAAGCCTTGTTCTCGGTACCATTGCGCAGCTCTGCTGCATTTTGTTGTTATGTCGTCCTTCATATCATCCAATTCGATACTATAAAAACTCGCCGCATGCAGATTCGATCTAAAAGGATTCCTAGCGTTAATGGCTCAACGCTAGATGGCTCCCCAATAACCTCCCTTATTTCTTTTTGCATATCATGTAGCCGATTACTTGACCTTCCGGGAGAAACGGTAAATGCTCCTGTATGAAATGCTCTACCAACAGGCCCGAAGATTTTGATAATGCTTTGAATTCTTCTTCGGCAATTGCACCACCTGCAGCCATAAACCAATTCCCTTCCCCAGCAATAGTATATAGGTTCCTGGGTGTAAAGCTATCGGCTATTATCGCTTTGCCACCTGTAACAAGAACTCTTTGGATATCACCGAGTATGCTAGACTTGTGCTCAATCAGATGAAACGAATAATTCATCATCACTATGTCGAATGTTCCGTTTTCAAACGGAAGCGGCGGTACCTCCGCATGAATAAACTCAATGTTTCGCAGGTTATGTTTCTGTTTGAGCTCCCTTGCTCTGCAAATCAACTCCTCTACAATATCAATTCCAATTATTCTAGTCTGCCGCCCTCCACGGTAAGCAGCAAGGAAGCAATCTGCACCAGCTCCGCAGCCTATATCAAGTATGCGGTCATTGGGGTTTATTGCGCAATGATTTAAAGGTTGAAGCGTGCTCAGCGAATGAATGGCAATATCTTCAGGAACTTCCTGAACGGGATAGACAGGATTGCAGCAAGTCAGCTGCTCATCGTTGGTCGCTAACACTTGGCGATAGTGCTCTATTATCCGCTCTCTGTTTGGAAACATCACTAAATACCTTCAATTTCTAACGACATAACGCCCTAAATCAGCAGACTGCAATAACATGGATTCTGGTACAGGAGCCGCA
>JAUWJE010000205.1 GCA_030607835.1 Candidatus Fermentibacterota bacterium
CTGCTCCGAAAATATCTAAGAAAACGCTTCTAACCGATGAGGATAATCTCGAAGAATGCTAGCATTTCTGTACTCTTTTGACCTTTAGTGCTCGGTGGTAGATGCTTTATAGAATTCTGGTTTTATGAAGAGTATCCAATCATTTGATGATGTCTGTATCAATTCAATAATGGATATTTTGGTCTGTTTTTATTCATACGAACAGAGGGCTCATTGACTAATTGTGAAAAGCTCTCTATTCTTGCAAATGGTAGCTAAAACAATTTGAGTAGTGCTTGTTAACTATGTATAAGTAAATCTCACTCTTGGAGTCAAATGGAAGATGAGTCAAGACAGAATTTAAGATTCAATCGAGTGGAAACATCTACAAATCACTATTATTGCAATTATTTCTATAAACGGCATTTTGGGGAAATAGTATATCGGGGGTACATAAAATGCAAACTAATTCATGCAGATGGATTTTCATTAATAGTGCCTGATCAGCTGTATTTATTATCCGACGGATTGCTGTGGATTCAACCTATTACTTTTACTGCAAATGTCCTATCTAAGTACAACGACTGGGTACAGTGCAAATTGTACATTGACATTTCTTTCGGTAATGTGCTGGAAGTAACATTCCTCAGCGAAAATTTCATTCGCTCTTTTGCTGATGGATCACAATTGTTTCACTGCGAGATTAAGGGACCAGAAGAACTTGATAAATATGCTACTGGGGAAGCAGAGCTGAGAGATGATAACATTCCATACATTCGTTTATATCACCACACATCCGATGATACTCGAAAACTCATTCTGACAAGCGGTTTCTATAAACCTTCATTCTGGAATATTCAAGGTACTAAACGATTAGAGAATATTGGCTATGTATATTTCACATGTTTAGATGAAATAAAATATGATAGTGATCTAGAACAGATAGCAATGGCAAGTAAAGGTTTGATTGCATTTCGTCTCGATCAGAATCCTGGCAATGAACCTGATTGCATTCTGGAAGTATATCGGGATAAAACTTTAAACCGTCGAGCAACAATTATGCAATGGGTTGATACTACCCTTCTTGCCTCGCAGCCTATCTTCAAGCATTCACCTTCTTCTCCTCCTGTGTATTATGAGGTTGTTCAACACTTTACATTTCGAATTGGGATACAAAAGAATTCTGTTGTAAACATTCTTGGGAATGAACTAGAAGCTGCTCATCCGAAGAATTTTCGATATCTGATTCTTGGTGATGCTACAACTCTAGACGGATTGAAAGCCCCATTTGATGAAGAGGATACATCTGAAATATTCAAAATTGAATATATCGAAGATGGATCGACCCTGCTCGATTTCTGGTTTGATCATTCCAATAAAGACCTCTTCTCTATAAAAACCATAGAATATCAAGAATTCGAGGGGCGTAACTCAGTTTGAGGGTAGAACGATCAATGAAGTTGAATCAACTAGGTTTCTTAAACAAATTATTGCGCTGTAGGAACTAATTGTCTAACTGCATGAACCACACACAGGGTCAGCACGATCATCCAAAGTGATTCTTCTTCTGGTTATGCAGAGCGTTAGCCAGAGAAGCAATTTCAAATGAGTCAAGATTGAGAGAAGGCAGAACACAATGAAGATAACGCAAATATCGATTAAAAACTTTCGCCTTCTTGAAGACATCGAATTATGTCTAGAAGATGGAACCACGGTAATCATCGGGCGGAATAATAGTGGCAAGACCTCATTAACACAACTTTTCCGACGTCTTCTTGAGGATACATCTACAAGATTCAAACTTGAGTATTTTTCATTGGGTGTACATGAGCAATTCTGGAACGCATACGAACTGCACAGAAGTGAAAAGGATGAGGTTGACATCAGACAAGCTCTCCCAATCATTTCAACAACATTGACCGTTGAATATGGGAAAGATGAGGATTTAGGTCCACTCGCTGATTTTGTCATTGACCTAAACGAAGAGTGCACTTCCGCACAAATAATTATCCGCTATGCCCTCGCTCCGGGAAAGATAGCTCAACTGTTCGCAGACTTGGATGAAGATAAGAACGCTTTCTTCAAAGCCCTCAAGGAGCGGATTCCAAAGTTCTTCGTGGCAGCTATAGAAGCACAGGATCCCAACGATCCAACAAATCAGAAATCTTTAGGGGGGGGGGATTTAAGATCAGTCCTCAAATTTGCTTTCATCAATGCGCAACGTGCACTCGATGATGCTTCAAATAAAGAGAAAGCCATCCTCGGGAAAATCTTTGAGAAGCTGTTCACGGCAGCATCATCTGAGACAGCGAATACCACCGACCAAGCCACCGCCAATGCCTTAAAGTCTGCTGCGGATACAGTGCAGGATCAAATTGATGAGAACTTCAATGAACAGTTGAAAAACCTTGCTCCAACATTTGACCTATTCGGATATCCAGGATTAACCGATCCACAACTCCGGACCGAGACAGTTTTGAAAGTGGAACAGCTATTTTCCAACCATACAACTGTGGGGTATCTGGGGGTGAACGGAGTAAACCTCCCCGAATCATACAACGGACTGGGACCGCGCAACCTGATCTATATCCTGCTTAAACTATTCGCGTTCTTCAAGGAGTTCACGAACCAACAGCCAGCCTCGGGTGTTCAACTGATATTCATTGAGGAGCCGGAAGCACATCTGCATCCTCAGATGCAGAGTGTATTCATTCGGAAACTCGAAGAAATACGTGATCTATTTGCAAAGGAATATAATAATAACAATGCTTGGCCAGTTCAATTTGTGGTTACAACTCATTCGTCCCATATAGCAAATGAAGCAACATTTGACTCCATGCGGTATTTTCTAACGAAACTGTGCCCGCAGGAATCATTACTCTATAAAACAGAGATCAAGGATCTCCGAACTGGATTAAGCGATAAGAAGAATCAGGAAAGCGATGAGGAGAAACTGAAGATGTCAGATCGGGAGTTTCTTCATAAGTATATGACACTGACTAGCTGCGACCTACTTTTTGCTGATAGAGCGATATTAATCGAGGGTGCAACGGAGCGTTTGCTTCTCCCTGAGATGATCCGCAAAAGTGATGACACAATGATAGATACTGAACAAAAACTGGGGAGCAAATACCTAACTGTTATTGAGGTTGGAGGTCATCATGCACACCGATTCTTCAGGCTTCTTGATTTTCTGAACCTTCGTACGCTTATCATAACGGATATTGATTCTACAAAGAGAACGGAGACAGGAAAGATGAAGAAAGATGGGGAACCAGCCATTAAACAGGTGAAATGTCCGGTTTCCGAAGGCGAACAAAGTAGTAACAGCTGCATCAATGCTTGGTTTAAAAATCCGCAAGAGGTAAACCCTTCTTGTGGCGATTTATTAGTTAAGAATTCTACACAAAAAATAAATAGAAATCTACGTTTGGCTTTCCAGATTCCTCACGTTGATAAAGACGCATGTGGCAGAAGTTTTGAAGACGCCTTCTTACTGGCGAATCCAAAGAAATTCGGAATCACCGGAAAGGATTCCAAAGAGCGAGAATCACAGGCTTGGCTTTCAGCAACAAGGATTGATAAAACGGATTTTGCATTACATCATGCCATAATCGATACCGAGTGGATAACGCCTCGCTACATTGAGGAGGGTTTACAGTGGCTTGCAGGTGATGCTTCTTGCACATCATCTTATAGTGAAAAGACGGCAACTCCAGCAGAAGCAGAAACAGATGGGAACGCTGATGACTGAGACTCGGCGAACCAACCAAGCAGAAATCGCTGCCCAAAAGGCACTCGACGAGATGTACGATTGCATCCGGACACAACAGAACTTCAGAATGGAGGCTGGTGCAGGTGCAGGAAAAACATACTCCCTTGATAAGGCTCTTAGGCTAATCATCGATGAACAAGGGAACTCTCTTCAATCCAGTTGCCAGCAGGTTGCATGTATTACTTACACCAATGTAGCGATTGAGGAGATCATCGCAAG
>JAUWJE010000049.1 GCA_030607835.1 Candidatus Fermentibacterota bacterium
TATGGCCCTTGTTGCACTCCCATGCTGGCAACCCTGGCAAAAGGCTAACGGAACAGGGACATTGATCTTTATATTGGGTGTGCCGGCAACCAACTCTTTATTTTCATTCATCTATCATACCTCTTTACTTAAATTGTTATTCATAAGTAATTAGCATACTTCACTGGTTTTTCCTTTTACGCATCGGCCTTTTCGTCTATCCAATTTCAGAAGAGACTACTCCATCATTGCTCTTATCTTATCCAGTACTTTTTCCGGATAGATGGCGCCTCCTTCCATGGCCTCATGCCGGTCAAGACAACTCACCAAACCGATCTCGGTTTCATCATCACATGCCATCTTTACATCCATGAGCATCTGGCCAAGGGAATCTTCAACCACCAGGATCTTATTTCCTTTTTTTGCCTGTTCTTTCACCTTTTGATATGGAAACGGCCATAACGTAACAGGACGGATCATTCCTACCTTCAGTCCAATGCCTCTTGCCTGCCACATTGCCTCCATAGAGACTCTGGCAGAATAACCATACGCTACCAAGACCAGGTCTGCATCCTCCATGTTATGTACCTCGTATCGTATTTCTTCTCTTTCCATCCTGGAATGCTTTTCAAAGAGGGTCTTTTGGAGGGCAATAAAACTCGGGTTTCGTGGAGATGGAACCAGCCCTTGAGCTGAAGTAAGCACCCTCCTTTTTTTATCTTTTTGCCTTCCTTTCCCCCTTAATGCCCAGTCCTTTTCAGGGAGTTTTTCAAATTCTAATTTTTTCAGCGTAACCGTTTCCAATGTGGTACCAATAATTCCATCGCTAAGCACAATGACCGGGTTAATGTACTTATCTGCAAGATAAAAGGCAACCTGGTCAAGGTCATTGGCCTCTTGCGCCGAATATGGTGCGAGCACAATATTTTTATAACCGCCATTGCCTCCTCCTTTTGTGGCGCTGGTATAATCCATCTGGGCGTGTCTTGTTGTGCCCTGTCCGGGGCCGCCTCTTTGAACCAGAACGATTACGCAGGGTACTTCGGTATTTGCCATATGGGATAATGTCTCCTGCATAAGGGCCCAGCCGGGGCTTGAGGTTGAGGTTATGACCCTTTTTCCCACCGAAGCACCCCCATAGAGCCAATTTATTGATGCGGTTTCAGAGGATGTCTGTACAAAGGCTCTGCCCCTCTTTGGATACTCTTTTGCAAACCACTCGGTAATGTTGTTTTGGGGCGTTATTGGATAACCGAAGAATGCATCACAATCCGCTGCCAAGGCCCCCCATCCAACAGCCTCATTCCCATCTATAAAAACGACTTCATCTATCATATTCTCTCCTTTTCAAATCACCTTATATACCTCAATTGCAAAATGAGGACACATGATCACACATAAGCCACAGGCATTGCATGATTCCGGTTCGCTGAAATTTGCCTGTAGAAGTCCCTGCGAAGTATAGTTATCCTGAGACATAGTTAAGGATTTCTTTTTACAGAATTCAACGCAATATCCGCAACCCAAACAGGAATCCTCATTTATAATGACACTGCCCTTTGCCATATCTTCTCCTTTCTTTTAAATGGATTATTTTGTAAAATGAAATGCTTCCCTTTGATCGGATATCAACATGATTTGTGACTACTCACGTACTCAGGCTGAAGCTGTTTAGACTGAAGGCTGAAGGGGGCCGAAAAGCATGATTGACTCACGTTGGTGGAGAGAGAGCAGGTTTTCGCACCAAACATGGCTTCAAAATGAGCCGTATTCTCATTTTTCCTAACAGCCTTCAGCCTACCCACCTGAATAGTTACCATGATTTAAAGGTCATTGCTCTGAATGAAATGGAAGGCCGACATCTTTGAAGGATTAAGCACAAAGGGATTATTTTTGAAAATACCAGGAACAAACCTCTATCAATGATTAATATATAGACTGTACAAAATAATAGTGAGGGGGTCAAGTATTAAATATTTCGTTTGTCCTGAAAAATGACATCCTTTGTAATTGTTTAGCCATCTTAAGGGGCTAATGAGATATTATGATTTGAATAGTCATTTCCTCACGATTTGAGTCATTTCTGAATGGACACTACCTAAGGTCTTCTGTCCCCGATGAATAATACGTTTCGATCCACAGTTGGAATAGCGAAGTAATACGCAAAATCCTGAAGAATCAACAAGTAGCATGTGAAATAATTTAGCAAAAAAGAGAAAATAATTACACAATAATACTAAAATTTATCACTTTGATTAAGAAACAAAAGAAATGACTGCGACGAGTTCCTGTCCCTCCTCAAGCGGAATCTGTTCAAAGATGAGGATGTTTTCCTGCTCACCCAGCATCTCTACGAATTCACCAGCGTTCTCTCCTGCAAGCAGGCCAACCTTGAGTTCTCTGACCTGGGCCTTTTCCTCGTAGGACATAATGAATCTGGATGTAAGTCCGATCATCACCGGGAACATCAGTAACGGCACAATAATCATGGTTATGATGGTGCGGCGGTCCCGAAGAGAATCCTTCAGCTCTTTCCGGAAGATAGTCAGGATCGTTTTCATGATTTGACCTCCTGCAGAATGCGAATGAATTCTTCCTCAAGTGATCCGGTCTGCATCCTGTCTTTGAAAGCCTTGTAAGTATCGTTGTACAGGAGTTTTCCTTCGTGAAGAATAGCAAGATCATCGCTGAGGAAACTGACTTCACTCATGATGTGCGTGGAAAAGATGACCGTTTTGTTTTCACTCTTGCACCGGCGGATAAGATCAATAATGCTTCGTGAAGTAATAACATCCAGTCCCGTTGTCGGTTCGTCAAAGATAACCACATCGGGATCATGTATAATGGTTCGTACAATGGAGACCTTCTGCTTCATTCCAGATGAGAGCTTGCCTATACGCCTGTCAGCAAAGTCATTCATATCCAGTAAATCAAAAAGCTCTTCTTTGCGCCGATTGAAATCAGTATTACTCATACCGTGTAGATCAGCGTAGTACTTTACCAGTTCACTTGTAGTTAAACGGTCGTAAAGTTTAGTGGTTCCAGTCAGAAAGCCAAGATGAGCACGTACCTTCTGAGCTGATTCAATGGTATCATATCCAGCCACTTCAATGCTTCCGGAGTCAGGTTTCAGCAGTGTCGCTATCATGCGCAGAATTGTGGTTTTACCGGCACCGTTGGGACCTAGAAGGCAGAATATCTGTCCGGGCTTGCACTCGAAATTGACCCCGGATACAGCACGTACTTCCCCATCAGTATAGAAACTGCCCTTCTCTCTTTTCTGTTTCTTCGCAAGCTTAAAGGTTTTACACAGATCTTTAACGACGATCATTTTTAATTTACCCTCTCTTTATTGTTTTTCCTTATCTGCATGAATATATAAACCCGGTGCAATACCGGATCTGGAATCCGACCCCGATGCCCGATTATTCTTGATTGACACCAGAGTCACATCCGGCTATTTACTCTGTTGCTTTGCAGCAAAGGGAAACCGGTGAAAGTCCGGTGCGGCCCCGCCACTGTAACCGGGGACGAAAGCCACAAGTGTATTGTCACTGCGTGAGAACGTGGGAAGGCTGTGGTGAGTAGGTCGATCCGGAAGCCAGGATACCTAAAAGCGCTTCGTGCGCCTTCGAGGAGGAAGGTAACTATGTACAGGTGTTTCTCTGCACCTTCGAGTCCGATTTCAGCTATGGTCGAATTTCCAGCAGGATGACACGACAGGTAGCGATTGTCAGACATGGCAGTGTGCCCGGGGAATATATTGGAAGATATATCGGCCGGACGGATGTGCTACTTTCCAGGAAAGGGATCGATCAGGCCTTGTCGACAGGCCGTTTCCTGCGTAATCTCAGATTCTCATCCTGCAAGTGCAGCCCGATGCTCCGTACAATGGAAACCGGCAGAATCATAGCGAAAGAAACCGATGGTTCTATTAGTACTGAGGATTCTCTCAGGGAAATAGACTTTGGAAACTGGGAGGGTCTGAACTTCAGCGAAGTTTCCGCCCGGTTTCCAGGCGATGTGAGGCAATGGCTCTCTGCTGGAGACGATTTCACTTTCCCCGGAGGAGAATCGATAAGGGACTTTCATGAACGAGTGGCTGAAGCGACAGACCGGCTACTGAAATCGGGGAACCGGAATCAGATCGTCGTAACACACGGAGGAGTATTCAGAGTGATGTTATGTCTGCTTATGGATATGCCTCTTCGATGCGCTCCCGCATTCAAGATCGACTATGGAGCAACGGCTCTTATCGTGATGGATGATGACAGCAGTTCGGTAGGGCAACTCGTATACTTGAATAATGAAGAGGTTCTCCATGGGTAGAGTTCACCTGATAACCGGAGGATGCCGGAGCGGAAAGAGTTCGTATGCGCAGAATCTTGCTGAATCCATCTCGAGTTCCAGGATTTATATCGCAACATGCCCGATCATGCCCACTGACAAGGAAATGATCGCCAGAATTGAGAAACATAAGGAAATAAGAGGTTCCACTGGATGGCAGACGATGGAGGAAACAGTGCATCTGTCCGAAGCAATCATGAAAGCGGACGAGTACGAAGTCATCCTGATCGACTGTCTGTCTCTCTGGGTCAGCAACCTTCTTCTCACCAGGGGTGATGAATGGCTCTCGTTCACAGAAGAGATCATGTCCGATCACTCGGCTGACCTGCTGAAAGACGCAGCAAAGTACGCGGGAACTCTGTTGTTTGTAACGAATGAAGTTGGAATGGGGATTGTTCCCTCTAATGATTTAGCACGGAGATACCGCGATCTGCTCGGGCGATGCAATCAGATCATCGCAGCCGGAGCGGATTCGGTGACCATGATGGTCTCCGGTATTCCCATGTTACTGAAAGGCAGCGTTGAATGAGCTTGCTGGAAAAGACGATACAATCGATAAAAGGACAGGATAACGAGTCAAGGGCAGCCGCACTGAAGAGGCTCGAATCGTTGACCATGCCGCACTGGGCTCTGGGACAACTCATGGATCTGGCAATGGATCTGGCCGGCATCACCGGTTCTCCGCGACCTTCATTCCCATCGAAGTCAGTAGTTGTGATGGCAGCTGACCACGGTGTTGCAGCGAGGGGAACCAGCCTGTACCCAATAGAAGTCACAAGGCAGATGGTGTACAATTTCGTCCGTGGCGGCGCTGGAATAAACGCAATTGCGTCCGTTTGCGGCGCAAGGGTGATAGTTGCCGATATGGGGATAGCTGGAGAGCGACTGAATATTCAGAAGGAGAACTTCATCGATGCCAGGATCGCACCTGGAACCCGTGATTTTCTTGTTCAGCCTGCGATGACCCGTGAACAGGCAATAGAGTCTATCGAGTCCGGAATCCGAATCTTCAGATCGATCGAGGCTGATACCGATCTTCTGGGGACTGGAGACATGGGGATCGGGAATACAACATCCAGTTCCGCGATTGCTTCGGTACTCACCGGTCTGCCTCCTGCGGACGTGACAGGCAGGGGAACGGGAATAGATGACAAGCAGTTGAAATTGAAAACGGAACTAATAGAAATGGATATCAGAGCGAGACAGCCTGACAGAAATGACGGGCTAAGCGTACTCAGTTCTATTGGCGGGTTTGAGATTGGGGGAATAGCCGGTCTGGTTCTGGGAGCTGCATCTGCGGGGAAGCCGGTTTTAATAGATGGATTCATCTCAACCGCTGGGGCGCTCATCGCACATTCACTCTCTCCTGCGGTATCGCAATACCTGATTGCCGCCCACATGAGCGTTGAAACCGGACACAAGGCCATGCTTGACCTGCTTGAGCTTTCACCGCTTCTGGATCTTGACTTCAGGCTCGGTGAGGGCACCGGTGCTGCGATGGCAATGCCCCTTGTGGATGCTGCCGCAAGGCTTCTGACCGATGTGGCAACTTTTGAGGAAGCATCGGTATCCAGGAATGAGTAAAGTCACCCTGGTTGGCAGGCTTGCCGCCGGTATTAAGTTCCTTACCGTTCTCCCTATGGGAAAACTTGGGGAAACCGAGGAGGATCTTAGAAACAGCGTACATTTCTTCCCGGTGATCGGGCTGCTGATCGGATTCATATGTGGAGTTCTAATCTACTTTCCTCTTTCCTTCCTTACCGGTCTTATTCCCTCAGTATTAGCTGTTATCATACTCGTTGGTTTGTCCGCCGGCCTTCACATGGATGGTCTTGCCGATACTTTCGATGGATTTCTAAGCACCGCCGATAGAGATGGCGTACTTTTGATAATGAGGGATAGCCGCATTGGTACGATGGGTGTACTTGCCGTTGTCTTCATCCTTCTAACCAAAGTCGCTGCTCTATCCGGTCTCGACAGTGACCAGTTCCTGAAGGCAGTATTACTTGCCCCTGTAGCCGGACGCTGGGCGATTACTCAGCAGATCTGTTTCATGCCGTACAAACGGCATAGCGGACTTGGGAGCGTTTTCAAACAGGACCGCAGGGGTATCACTTCTGCGTTTACTTCGATTCTGTTCGCTGCAGCAGTGGTTGCCGTAATGGGTCCCAGGGGTCTGATCTGCCTGTCGGCAAGTATGCTTACTCTATTTCTCTTTTCAATGTGGTGCATGAAGAGGATCGGTGGCTCCACCGGAGATACTTACGGAGCGTCATGCGAAATAGCAGAAACGGCCTTTCTCCTGTCAGCAGCTCTGGTGTAGTCTGAAACAGGTTATGCGTCATTGTTCGTTGGAGGTATTTTGATACATCTTCTTATTCTGTTTATCCTTACAGGGCAGCAGACCTTAACTGTTGATGACACAGCAGGCCTGCCTGTTATTGGAGCTTCCATATGTTGTGACAGTACTCTGTTGGGCTTTACCGATGCAGTTGGAGAAGTACAGATAGCCGGTCAGCCGGACGTCATCGAGGTAAGGGCGCTGGGATACTCTTTATGGAGTGGAAGCTACCCCGAGTCAGGCTGTATTCATATGGTACCTGTACCCGTACCCTCCGGAACAGTGATCTCAGTTCGAGCATCAAGGAGAGGTTTCAGGGATGGATTCCCCGCGACAACGGTACTGGGCAAAGATGACATGGAATTCCTGTCCATCACTGGACTCGGTGGCCTTTCCAGCAGGACCGGAGGTGCTTACGTACGCCAGTACGGCGGTGCCATGACAGTGATTTCGGTGTCGATGCGGGGTAGTGATGCAGCACATACCGGGTACTTCGTGGACGGCCACGAAATAGCCAGCAGCATGGATAACCGGCCTGGCATTGAAATAGACACATCAATGTTCGGGGGCATGGAAGTATCCAGAGGAGGCGGATCCGGCTATCTCCATGGAGGTATGGCTGGTGTTCTTAACTTCCTTCCGGAATCCCGCAATTCCCCTGCAAACGTCTCTCTCCGCTGGTGGGACAATGGAAGTACAGGAGTTTCGGGAGGTGTGCCGGTGGGAACCGGCAGGTTTACCCTCAGTCTCAGGCGAACAGTGGGTATCCACGGATCCCGAGCGAACCATGGATCGGTTCTATACATCGGAGCAGAGGAGGGTCTGAGGTACGGACTGCTCACTTCAGCCTCCGGTGGAGGTACCGAGAGCTCGGAGTGGACAGCGCCCACCGACGGCAGGAGGGAGCGGTACTCCGCTGACGGATGGTTGCGTTGGATGACCGGCAGGTTCATGTTCTCAGCCGATGCCAGGACCGGAAGGCACAGCTACGCCTCAACCCTTCCGACAATAATAGACGATACACACGACGAGCTTCAGGGTAGCGGAGGTATTGAGTACCACCAGCCACTGGGCGTATTCGACATCGATCTGGCAGGGGAGTTCGGCTACCAGGAGGTTTGGAGTTCCGCCCTTGGGAACAGGAACAGGATCTCAGAGGACATTGCAGCCTCTGCAGGATACCGGAGTGTTGTTTCCCTTTCCCTTTCAACCCGTATTTCGCTGGCTTCTTCGGCAGAACCGGGGTGGGGAATGCGCCTTTCCGCGGGCCTTCCTGTTTCCGATTCCCTTATAAGCTTTCACGCAACCCTTTCGAGAGGTTTCCGAAGACCCTCTTTCAATGATCTCTACTGGCCTGAGGATAATTTCGCGATAGGAAATCCTGACCTGAAACCTGAGAGTTCCGTTGAAGTGGAGGCCGGCGTTTCACTTCTGGGTCTGGATTTCCTGAGGCTTTCAGCCACAGGTTTCTCAGCACATACAGAGGATATGATACGGTGGGCACCGGGTGAGGGTGGCAAATGGTCTCCGGTCAATATTGCGATCGCACACAGAAGGGGAATCGAGACCGAAGCATGGTTTTCGATGGGATCCCTGGAGCTTAAAGGCGGTCTAATGCTGCTGCGCGTAACGGACGACTGCCCTGAATCTACCGGATACGGTAAAGTGCTCCCTTACACTCCCGATTACACCTGGGGCATCAGGTCTGATATTGCGTACCCATCCGGTTATAGATGGTGGGTTCAGTGCAGTGGTATGGGAATCAGGTTCAAGAATTACAGTGAAACCTCATGGATGCCGGCATATACAACAGTTTCTGCAGGAGTGACCCTGCCTGTTCCCTTCACTGATTCATTCTCCTTCGGTCTTACAGTTGAGAATGTCCTTGATGAGGAATATGAGGAGACGAACGGCTACACAGGAAAGCCCAGGACCATAAGTATCCAGGTCAGATGGATCAGTTCCTAACGTATACAGAAAAAATCGACAGGCGACCTTAGAAGAAGTAAGCTGCGTATGTGAAGTAACTACCGGGCCAGGAGTCGAATTCAGAGCTGAGTTCTCCTGCACCTCTGCTGATTCCAGCGTTCAGTGTGATGTCCTCAGTGATGCTGTACTCCCCCATCAGGGTCATATAGGCAGATGGGTCAGTCAGGTTGATAAGTGCCTGCCCGTTGATGTTCAGAAGCGGCATAGGCGTCCAGGTCATGCCGGGGGACAGGTAATGCTTGCCCAGAAGATAGATGCCGCCTGCAGTGTAAGCGGGAGTGGCTGCTGCAGCATCGTAGTCTTCAGGATCATTCGCTCCCGGAGAGTTGAAATGGTATTCAAGGTAGCCGTACAGCGAGGCATTGAACCAGCTTCTATCCATTCCCGCTGAAGCGCTCCATAAAGTCTCTTTATCAATGTCAGGAGTATTCCCGGCGAAGACTGCGGTCGAAACAACCGCTAATTCAAGCCATCCCGTAGCCCCACCGATCGCTCTATTCAGGCTTCCCCCCACCATCAGATTCTCTCTGAAACAAGCTGCGAGAAGAACAGCATCGGTCTGGAGCATATAGAAACGTCCTCTGAGCCAGCCTCCGCTTTTATTGAAGTGCGCATCCTTCCCGAATACCCAACCGGCATCAAGTTCTGACATCATGCCGATGGGGAAGGTAGATCTTATTGCATCCACGCCAACGCGGTACTCCGTATCGATGGTTCCGTACTGGAATGGTGCGATGAAATCTGTAGGACTGATAGACTTCGACACTCCCCAGTATATGGCCTGTCGACCCAGTGTGAGAGTGGAAAAGGGGAGCCTCAGGCGAATGCTGAACCGGGCCAGGTTCTGCAGCAGACTGAAGGATTCAGTTCCA
>JAUWJE010000024.1 GCA_030607835.1 Candidatus Fermentibacterota bacterium
CGCGGGGGTACACACTTTCCATGGCTCTCGAGCAGGGAGGATCTCGAACGATCTGGCTCAGAGAGGGTGACTCGGGAAAATGGGAAATTACGGGAGATTCATCACTGGATAATCTTCTTGGAAGAGCCACCGTAATGTGCACCGCTTTCGCTCAGGAACCGGTAATCCCCGCATATCGCCACGGAAGTGATCCCGGAGAATACCTTTGTCCGATAAGCAGTGAACCCTATTCCCTTGAAGGTTACATGCTTCTCTGCCCTTCAGGGCATCTTGGAGACGGTCTGGATGTGGGTGGGTCCAGCTGCATGCTGCTGCGAGACAGTCTGGCCGGGGTTGTCTCTGATTACATCCTTGCAGGTATCGCTTCCCTGACAGTTTTACCGGGATGTTCGAGGAGAGTAATGGGGAATTCAGCCAGCGGGGAGGATTTCGCTGTCCGGATAACGGTTACGTCTATTATGAAATTACTGAAGAGGGAGTTTTCTGTCCTTTCCATGATGAAGCAAGCGGAATTGAACTTCACTCCTCTTCGGACAGATCGTCTATGTACTCAATATCACCTAATCCTGATCAGGAGAATCTTTGAGCAATACAACCCTTGTCGAAACTCAGGAAGAGCTGAACAGACTGGTAAAGACTCTGAAGAAGGAAGATGTCATTGCCCTGGACACAGAATTTCATGGAGAGAAAAGATACTGGCCTGAACTGTTCCTCATACAGTTTGCAGGCAGGAATGGTCCGGTAGCAGTTGACCCTCTTGGAATTGAGGATCTGTCACCGATTGGCGAATTACTGGAATCGAAGGTTCCAGTCAAAGTTATTCACTCAGCCAGAAACGATATTGATATTCTTATGCATCATCTGGGTATAGTTTTTTCCTCCGTATTTGATACGCAGCTTGCTGCCGCGTTTCTTGGAAATGAACCTCAGATCTCTCTGTATAATCTTATCAGGAACGAGTGCGGCAAAGCCCCGCATAAAGGACACACACTGAGCGACTGGTCTGTCAGGCCTCTCTCGAAAGAGCAGATAGAATATGCTCTCAACGACGTCAGATACCTGCTTTCGATTTACGATAATCAGATGACGAGGTTGAAATCAACAGGTCGGTTGAACTGGTACACAGAACAGGCAGAATCACTCACTTTTCCATCAACGTACGAGATTCCCCTGCAGAAAATATTCAAGAGAGTCCGATCAACGGGGAAAATCACAAAGAGCAGACTCCCGATTCTCTGGGCTCTTGTTCAATGGAGAGAAAGGATAGCAGAGGAACTGAACAAACCCCGCAAATACATAGTTAAGGATCATATCCTGGGAGCAATCACAGCAATGGCCCCAGAAAATATAAACAACCTGTCCCGTTTGAGGGGTATTACTTCCGGGTTTGTCAATAATTATGGAAAGGAAATGCTTGCGGTAATCAGAGAAGCCAGGATCAATCCTCCTGGAAATATCCCCGACATCCCAAAATACCACTCCAAACCGGACATTTCAGCCCGCAGGGATATCCTCAGAATATTTCTGAAACAGGAGTCAAATAGACTGGGCATTTCACCCGCTCTGCTTCTGTCATCCGATATGGTGGATTCTCTTGCTAAACATCCTCCCAGTTCGGTTGAGGATTTTTCTGCGATTCCGGGATTATCCGGCTGGCGGAAAGAAGCCCTCGGTGATGATCTTATCTCTCTTCTAAAAGGAAAACTTGCTCTCAGCCTGAAACCGGGGCGAAGTCCTGGATTAAGATTTGTAAAAGTAGAGCAGTGACCGCTCAGCGAGCACTTGAGATTCTTGAATCAATAATGCTTGCAGTGGAACCGTCCGGTACTCCAGCTCCTCTTGAGGAATCAAATGAGGCTTTCCCGGTTCTTGTATCAACTGTTATAAGCCTGAGAACAAGAGATGCGGTTACGAGAACGGTATCCGCGAGAGTACTTCAATCGGCTCCTGATGTTATATCGATGATTTCTATTGACATCGAAGAACTTGAAATACTGCTTAGACCGGCGGGATTTTTCAGGCAGAAGGCAAAACAACTGAAGCAGATAGCTGAAATAATCCAGAACAGGTTCGAGGGGAAAGTACCGGGCAACATTGAGGATCTGCTGAGCCTTCCTGGAGTGGGAAGGAAAACAGCCAATTTCGTTCTTGGAATGGTGTTCGGAAAACCCGCGATATGTGTCGACATTCACGTTCACCGAATTTCAAACAGGCTTGGTCTGGCATGCACATCCTCACCTGAAGAAACCGAATTGCAGCTTCAGAAGATATTCCCTTCTGAATATTGGATAGGAATTAATCATACAATGGTAACGTTTGGACAGAGAATATGTAAACCGGTTAAACCCCGCTGCGAGATATGTCCTCTGAATACAATCTGCCCTCAGAAATCGTAAACTACCGTATTTATTTCCGCGGGATTCTCAGCTGACCAAGTTCTTGCCTGACCACTTGAAATCCTGAACAGGGTCAGTGTATCCCATCCGAACTGCTCTACCACAGGTTTCAGAAAGGTGAATATTGTGTCAACGATTTGCTTCTTGAGTTCTTCATCAACAAGTTTTTCCATCTTCCCCCGAATTCTCAGCTGAAGCTTTTCCTGGGGGCTCCAGTAGCAGAGTTCCACCGAGGGGTTGGCAAGCAGCTGTCTGCAGACATCCTTACCGGTACCAGTACAGAATGTAAGGCCGTTGTCATCAATATGCGGTGTACTCATTGCCCGAACGCAGGGTTCGGCTCCATCTACTGTAGCCATGAATGCAGTAGTATTGCGCCGAACAAATTCAAGAATTTCGAAGCGGTTCATTTTCTCACCCTTTCCATGGTTAATAATTACTGTAATTATTTAACATAAATGATTATATACAAATTTGATATTTTATGCAGAGGTTTGAGAAGAAATGTTTCAGATAGTGAGGTAGCTGATGAGAAAAACGTATTCACTCACGCCGGATAAGATGATAGACATAACACGACCTCTTTCAGAGGACACTCCATTCTGGCCCGGGGATGAGCAATTCAGTCGAAAACTCATAACGGTGGCCGAAGGATTCGTCACATCCGGATTGAAGATGAGTTCCCATTCCGGTACACATATGGACGCTCCCGCTCACCTTGCCCACTGTGAAACAACAGTAGATAGTATTCCTCTGACGAAGCTTATTCTGAACGCGACCGTGGTGGATTGCAGCAGCAGGAAGGTAATCGATGAAGATGTACTCCTGGGACTATCACTGCAGGGAAAAGCCCTTCTGCTGAAAACAGCTTCTTCAGATTCGAATCAGACTGATATCTTTGTGAATTATGCTTCGCTAACGGTTACGGCAGCCGAAGCCGCCCGCGAAATGGGAATCGCTCTGCTCGGAATCGATTCTGTTTCCGTTGATCCTCCGGAATCATCGAATGTACATAGAACACTTCTGGAGGCATCCATTCCCATTGTGGAGAATCTGTGGCTGAATGAGATAGACCCCGGGGAATACCTTCTGATCTGTCTTCCCCTCAGAATAGAATCGGGAGACGGTTCACCGGTAAGGGCTCTTCTTCAACCCCTGTAAAGAAACTCGTGCCATCCACTCTGATGCACGGCACGAGTTTTCTGTATTGTTCGTTCAGATTATTCGGGTAGATCCCCTATCAACAACCGAGGATATAATTCAGGGTCAGAGTCGAATGCCAAGAATTTATCCTTTTCAATAACAACGGTCCACATGTTTGCTATCTCTCCGACATCAAGTGCCGCTGTAAAGAGAAATTCAAGTCCGTCAACGGAGTAAACATCGAAGTAAAGTGTCTCCGCTGTTCCCTTTATGACCCATAGTCTATCCTGTCCATCGACACCAAATCCTACTATTGCCTGTCGATACGGATCCGGTTCCCAGTTGGCCATGGCGGGTGGCATTCCCTGCTGTATCATCAATCTGTTCACCACTTCAGTTTCGATATCTATTTCCTCCTGGGTTTTCACAACCCGCTCGAAATCATCATTGGATACAACAGACAGTTCTTCACCTTCAGAACTCCAAACGATGAACTCATACACTTCAGTGGACAGGGATGCGGTGAAAACGATTCCCTCGGGAGCAACTCCGAAGCTGAGTATATCATCCAGCATGGAAGTCAGATCAGCGGGATCGAATGGAGACATGCTGGTGTGATAGATCGCTGTTGGTTCAACCTGCCCCTTCTCCCATCTCGCAATAGTGAATCCCATGAACATACCCTCTTCATTCTGCTCGAAGTCCGGCTTCATACCAACGATGGTTCCGCCTTCCAGCCCTGACAGCCCGGGCCCGGTGGGGGGAGAAGGAAAAAAGCCTGCTAAATCCGACTCATATTCAAGATCGGAGTCGAAATAGATAAGTTTTCCGGCCATTCCGTCTGATACAACCAAACCGCCATCGGGGAAGAAAGCAATTCCTGAAGGAAGCAGAAACTCACCTGGACCGCTGCCCTGTCTTCCGATGCGCTGAATGAACTCACCTTCTGGAGAGAAAAGGCTGATACAGTTTTTCTGCAAGTCGAGCACTGCAATATCGCCTTCTGGAGTAAAGTCAACTCCGGTAATGGCGCCGAACACATAATTGCTGTCACCAAGTTCTACCCCGATGGAATCGGTAATTGTCAGATAAACATCCGCATCAGGAAGAACATATTCCTCAGAGGTAGTTACAGACCCCTCAATAACCTCCTCCGATGGAGATTCCTGAGCCCCACACGCGATCAGCAGAAGCAGGAATGTAAGGATCATTATTTTTTTCATCAAATTTCCTTTCAGTTATAGACTGAAATACAGTGAGTGCTCTCTTGGATGCGGGCTTCCATAGAAACTCGCAAGTATATCCAGTGTCCCAGGAAGAATTACATGATTACCGGTAATAAGATAGTTCGAAATATATTCCATGCACTCTGATGCATGGCACGAATTTCTGGAATCGATCTTACTATTTATTCAGGTAGATCTCCTACGAATACCTGAGGATATAATTCTGGATCAGCGTCGAACGCCAGAAATCTATCCTCTTCAACAACAACAGCCCATGTGCTGGCTCTCTCTCCGGCATCAAGTGCCGCTGTAAAGAGAAGATCAAGTCCATCAGCGGAGTAAACATCGAAAGAAGGTGTCTCCGATGTTCCCTTTGTTACCCATAGTCTACCCTGTCCATCAACACCAAATCCAACTATTGCCTGTCGATATGGATCGGGTTTCCAGTTTGCCATGGCGGGTGGCATTCCCCCCTGTATCATTCTGTTGTTGACAATTTCCGCTTCGAGATCGATCTCCTCCTGGGTCTTTGCGATCCGCTCGAAATCATCATTGGTGACAATAGAAATCTCTTCGCCTTCGGAGCTCCATAGGGTGAATATATACTCGTCACTGGTCAATGGTGTGGTAAAGACACAATCATCGGGTCCTGTTCCGAAGAATACCAGATCTTCCTGTATGGAGCTTAGATCAGCTGGATCGAACGGAGACATGCTGGAGTGATAGACCACTGTTGGTTCAGCCTGATCCTTCTCCCATCTCGCGATGGTGAACCCCATGAACATACCCTCTTCATTCTGGTCGAAATCCGGCTTCATGCCGACGATAGCCCCACCTTCCAGCCCTGAAATCGTACCGGGTGGAGCAGGAAAAAAGCCTGCCAAATCCGATTCATATTCAAGATCGGAGTTGAAATAGATGAGTTTACCGCCCATAGCATCGGATACAACCAATCCTCCATCAGGGAAGAAAGCCATTCCTTGTGGAAACTGAAACTCACCCGGGCCGCTGCCCTGTCGTCCGATTCGCTCAATGAACTCACCTTCAGGCGAGAAGAGACTGATACAGCTTTTCTGCAGGTCGAGCACTGCTATATCGCCTTCTGGAGAAATGCTAACTCCGCCAACAGCGCCGAACACATAATTGCTGTCACCAAGTTCTATGCCAATGGAATCGGTAATTGTCAGATAAACATCAGCATCCGGAAGAACATATTCCTCAGAGGTTGTGATAGATTCATCAACGACCTCTTCCGATGGGGATTCCTGAGCCCCACACGCGATCAGTAGAATCAGGAATGTAAGGGTCAATAGTTTTTTCATCGAATTTCCTTTCAGTTATAGACTGAAATATAGTGAGTGCTCTCTTGGATGCGGGCTTCCGTAGAAACTCGCAGCTTCTTCGCGTTTTACCTTTATGTAATCATCTATCAATTCGGAAGCAAAAACATCATTTTCCTGTAGGAACTCACGGTCTTCCGAAAGAGCATCAAGAGCATCTTCCAATTTCCCGGGAAGTATAGCAAGGTTGTCTGTGTTAAAACCATCCGAAAAGACATTCGCGTCTATTGGACCATATCCAAGCTTCTGTGGATTCATTTTCTTCTTCATTCCATCAATCGCTGCCATAAGTATCGCGCTCATCGATAGATATGGATTTCCGCTTCCATCTGGAACCCTATATTCAAACCTCATTGAATCCGGTTTTCTTGCATAAGATGGAACTCTTATCGAAGCGCTTCTGTTAGGTCCGGAGAAGAATCGATAAACAGGTGCTTCCTGTCCAGGTACAAGCCTGCGGTAACTGTTGACGGTAGCGTTTGAAAACGCGCAGATGGCGGGAGCATGGTGAAGAATCCCGGCAATTGCGCTGAGAGCGGTTTTGCTGAGATTACAATACCCATCCTTATCGTAGAAAATCCTGTCCTGATTGTTCGTCATGAACATATGGAAGTGCATGCCGGAACCAGGCTCTCCCTCAACCGGTTTTGGCATGAAGGTCGCGGATAGATCATGTTTAAGAGCAACATTGCGGATTATATGTTTGCCCAGCATCACATTGTCAGCCGCGTTGAGGAAAGGTGCAAAATTGACCTCAATCTCGCTCTGTCCCATTCTGCC
This sequence comes from Candidatus Fermentibacterota bacterium, assembly GCA_030607835.1. Classification (GTDB taxonomy): domain Bacteria; phylum Fermentibacterota; class Fermentibacteria; order Fermentibacterales; family JCC-6; genus Aegiribacteria. Next base: position 6,886 of record JAUWJE010000024.1, read on the forward strand.
GACTTCATGATGGTGGTACTTGATCTGTATACCTGCCTTCTGCATATGAAATGCCATTTCTGATCTAATGTCATGCAGACTGTCAACGGGATACATCATGTGGTAACCTGATTCATCTGAATGAACAAAACCCTTTGAATCCGGATTTTTCGAATTTTCAGGTGCCTCAATACTCCTCAGGCAGTAACCCTGATTACCGTGTTCCATCCAAAAGGAAACCTTGTCGAAAACATAGAACTCGAACTCCGGCGCCCAGAAACTGTCTGACGCCATCCCTGAAGATCTCAGGTATTCAGCTGCTTTCCGGGCTACTCCTCTTGGATCCTTTGAGAAAGGTTTACCTGTATCCGGGTGTATTATATCAGCGAACACAACAAGCGTTTTCCTCGCGGTGAATGGATCCTCGAGTATTCTCATGGGATCGGGCAGAAGAACCAGATCTCCGGCCTCGGTAAGTGTCATAGCTTTCAAAGTTGAGCCATCAAAACCAATCCCTCGATGAAAGAAATCCTCATCGACAACTGAAGCCGGCACAGTGACATGACGCCAGTTCCCCAGAGCATCTGTAAAGCGCACATCGAGTTCTTCAAATTGCTCCTCGGCAATTCTTTCAAGTTGAATCTGAATTGTTTTCTTTGCAACCACAGTCACATCCTCCTGAAGTTCTGCGTTTTTCTTGAATATATGAATCTACAGCCTTATCAAGATGCCCGACGAGATCAGACACCTCAACTTCTCCAGTATTTATTCCGTCAACAAAGAGCTGAACTCCAGAGGGAGTTCCGATCAACGCAATATCCGCCTCTCGAGCTTCTCCAGGTCCATTAACTTCGCATCCCATAATCGCTAATGTAAAATTACCCTCTATTCCGGCAAGATGCTGTTGAACAGACAAAGCCAGTTTCTCAACATCAATTCGGGATCTGGCACATGTTGGACAGCATACTATCCGCGGAAATCTTCTTCGAATTCCAAGGGATGAGAGAATTTCCCATGCGACCGCAGGTTCCTTTTCCGGATTTCCGGACAGTGAAATCCGGATGGTATCGCCAATTCCCTCCGCAAGCAGAAGAGTCAGGGCAACCGTGCTCCTTACACTCCCGGTTAGCTGTGGTCCTGCTTCAGTAACACCAAGATGCAGAGGATAATCACATTCCGCTGATGCCATTCTGTTGGCAGCTACTGTAAGCATGGGATCGCTGGATTTAAGAGAGAGTACGATATCTCTAAAACCGGAGGTTTCCAGCAGATCAAGATGCCTTCTTGCTGAAGCCCACATAGACTCTCTGTTTACTCCTCCGTACCTGTCCCTGAGGTCTCCTGGAATGCTGCCGGAATTGACTCCTATCCTGATCGGCACACTCAGCTCGGAGGCTTTTTCCGCAATACGCAGTATATCCCGCTTATTCCTGATGTTGCCGGGATTCAGCCTGAGTTTATGAACGCCGGCCTCCATCGCGGCAATTGCCAGTTCCGGGTCAAAATGAATATCAGCTACAATGGGAACAGGTGAGACCTCAACGATTCTATCCAGAGCTTTTGCCGAATCCATATCCGGAACCGCAACCCGGACTATCTCTACACCCAGTTGAGCCAGACTTTCTATTTGATTTACAACAGCGGCTATATCCCGGGTCGGGACATTGGTCATGGACTGTACTGATATCGGTGCTTTACCGCCGATGGCGACATCACCGACCATCACCTGCCTTGTTTCTCTTCGATTGATGCTGCTGTTCATGTTCCTCAATTATTGTCAGAATATTTAACATGGCTGAAAAGCCTAATATGCTTCAGAGAGCGCTGTAACTCAAGTTCATGATGAATTCGCGAATGGACCGCTGGCGTAATGAATTACTGAAGCTTGTTGACTATGCATCCGGCATTAAACAGAGTACTTCAAACCTGTGAGAGACTTAGATAACAGCATGTTCAAGTTGCTCCAGGCATTGAGAAGAGAGGATATTTTGTTTATCAGATTATCCGGACGCGGACAATTCAGCCTGCTTTCAACTGCAGTATTACTGGTCTTGGCAATATTCTTTCTTTCATGCGGGAGCATACAGGATCAAACTTCCAACAACGAAAACGATAGCATTGTTGAAAACCGGAAGAGGAACGTAATCCTCATTATCATCGATACTCTCAGAGCGGATCATCTATCCTGCTACGGATATTTCAGGAACACATCACCCAGTATAGACAGTCTTGCAGCTTCTGGAACCCTATGGCTGAACGCATACTCTCAATCCCCATGGACTCTCCCCTCACATGCGACAATCTGGACAGGTCTGTCTGTCAGATCACATGGAACCTTAGGATTCTTGAGGTTGGAAAACGATGAAGGAATAAAGAACTATGCGCTGGATTCCTCTCTCCCCTCTCTGCCCGTACTGTTCGGTCAGGCGGGTTATAGAACATGCGGGATCACAAACGTTACGCTTCTGAGGAAGGAATACAATTTTGATATTGGTTTTGATCACTATTCCTGTAACGGCACAGGACACGGTCAGGCTGGAGCATCCGTAGATTCTCTCATATCATGGGTCGTCTCCGATAGTATCAACGTGAAGCCGTTCTTCTGTATTCTGCATCTCTACGATGTTCATGCGCCGTACGACCCTCCGGATGATTTTGATCTGATGTTCACCGAGTACGGATCGATGGGCATTACAACCTGGTTCGACGAAGAAGCTGGAACCTGGGATCCAGGTAAGTCCGACCATCTGCTTAAGCTGTACGATGGTGAGATCGCATGGATCGATTACAATCTCGACAGACTGTTCGAGTGGCTCAGAAACGATTCCCTTGCAGAGAATACGCTCGTTGTCATCACATCCGATCATGGAGAGGAATTCCTTGATCATGGCGGCATCGACCACGGGCACACACTTTTCCAGGAGCTGATTCATATACCTCTCATAATGTCAGGTCCAGGGATAGAACCAGGTGTGGTTAGTCCGATACCGGTGGGTCAGTACGATATTCTTCCCACACTGCTCACATGGGCCGGGATAGAGAATATTCCCATGGTCGATGGCTCGGACATCCTCTCAGGGGATATATCTCCTTACCGCAGCATACCTGGAAGCGGTGTATGTCCCAGACCATGGGACAGTCTGGCTCCGCATCAGGCCTCTGTTGTGACTGGATCCATTAAAACCATCAGCCTTGGGGAACTTGAGAGTTTCATCACATATGATCTTGTGGATGATCCGGTCGAAGCCCGACCGCAGAAAGCTGACTCCATGCATATGGAGAAGGTGCTTTTCTACTGGGCTTCACCTCAACTCGGTCTTCCGGAACCTGTGCTGCCTGATGAGGATATGCTGAATGATCTCAGGGACCTGGGTTACATTAATTAGCATGCATTAAATTCTGTTGGCAAGTACGACTCGTGCGCGTCCGGTCAGATCGTTCCCGCATTCAACGCAGTTCCAATTGTTATCATTTGAAAGCTGTTCTGCCACACCGGGAACCTGATCGGAAGCAAGCTCGAGGGCCAGTACTCCATCCTTCTTCAGCAGGAATGGAACTTCTTCAAGTAGAATTCGTACAAGATCAAGCCCGTCATTGCCACCATCGAGGGCAATACGAGGGTCTCCATGGCTCACTTCCGGCTCTAGTGCATCTATTTCGAATGAAGGAATGTACGGAAGATTAGCGATAACTCCATCAAATCGGGCAGCTCCGGTTTTAAACGGCTTCAGAAGGTCAGCCTCTACAAGTAGAACATTATCAACTCCGTGACGAATCATGTTCTTCGCAGCAATGTTCAGCGCTGCGCGGCTTACATCAGAACCAATAACAAGGGCTGATGGGTATTTCAGAGCGAGAGAAACGGCAATAATTCCTGAACCTGTGCCTGTATCAAGAAGAAAGCGCGGTTTCATCGGAAGTTTGCTGAAGAAAAGCTCTATGAGTATTTCTGTTTCAGGTCGAGGGACAAGAGCACCCGGGCCTGCAATGAATTCTCTACCGAGGAATTCTGCAATCCCGGTTATATGTTGAAGTGGTTCACGATTCTTCCGCTTGTTAATCATTGAGCGGAAGTCTTCTAATTCTTTTGGATTCAGCTCTGTGGAATAATGCAGATAGAGCGAATGTCTATCCCATTTCATCAGATGGCAGAGGAGAATGTCACTTTCCAGGCGGGGAGACTCAAGATTCGCGAGTTCATTCATGGCCCACCGGGAAGCATCCTGAACCAGCATCTCGTTCAGAAACCGGTTGAAACTTCTGAGAGCAGTCTTTCCTGCTCAGCGTCAATCAGGGGGTCAATTACCTGGTCAAGTTCACCTGAGAGAATTGCCTTCAATGAATGGAGTGAAAGGTGTATGCGATGATCGGTCAGTCGTCCCTGGGGGAAATTGTAAGTTCTTATTTTGGCGCTACGGTCACCCGATCCAACCATGCCTTTACGAACTTCGTCGCGTTTGGCTCTTTCCTCCTCCTGTTTCAATGCGAGCAGTCTTGATCTAAGAACTTTCAGTGCTTTTGCCCTGTTTTTGTGCTGGCTCTTTTCATCCTGGCATGACACAACCAGACCGGTTGGTTCGTGAGTGATTCTGACCGCTGAATCGGTTGTGTTGACACTCTGACCGCCTGGACCTGAAGATCTGTAAACATCTATTCGCAGATCTTCCGGGTTGATCTCGATTTCAACTTCCTCTGCTTCGGGAAGAACTGCTACAGTACAGGCAGAAGTGTGTATTCGACCTGATGTCTCTGTCTCCGGAACTCGCTGGACTCTGTGAACTCCAGCTTCAAATTTCATGCGGCTGTAAACGCCGCTGCCCCGGACAGCAAAGATAACCTCTTTGAAACCTCCTCTTTCTGATCCGCTGCTGCTGAATATTTCAATAGACCAGCCCTTCTTCTGAGCGTAGTAAGAGTACATCTTGAAAATGTCAGCCGCGAAGAGCGCAGCTTCCTCACCAGCTGTCCCTGAGCGTATTTCTATCATGACATCTCTTCGATCATTGGGATCGGGAGGGATAAGAAGCAGTTTAAGTTTCTCATTAAGTTGCAGAAGTTTCGCTTCAAGCTCAGGCAGCTCCAGTCGGGCGATTTCTACTATTTCATAGTCATCATCACCAAGAATTTCATTCATTTCCCTGATTGATGATTCAGTTTTTTCGATCTCATTAACCGTATTCAGTATTTTAGCAAGACCGGCTCTTTCTTCCGTAAGTGAGCGAATCAACGATGAATTTCTGAGAGTTTCAGGAGAGCAGAGACTGTCATCGATTTCCTGAACCCTCTGGGATAATGACTCTCTATCGGACGCTTTCATTCCTTCTCCTCCGGATTAGCAGCAATCTCCTGCTCCCACATGGTCACGAAAGGTCCGGGATTCCGACCAAGAGAAACCATCAATGAAGCAACGGCCACTTCAATTTCTTCCTTCCCGGCCTTTCGTGTAGTTAATCTCTGCAGAAGAAGCCCGGGGACTGTGACCGCTCTGGCCAGAGCTGATGTTTCCAGACGACGGTCAGCAAGCTTAAGAAGTTCGTAACTGAGCCCCATTACAAATGGAATCAGGGGTAGGTGATAGATAATCCTTATCAGAGCGTTAGGGTTTGTCCCGGTAACTAAAACAACAAGAGAATCGAAAATTCCGTAGAAAAGAATTGTCCCGAGCATCACAAGAAGAAGAAAACTGGTTCCGCATCTCTGGTGCAGCGGGCTCTGTTCCACTGCTTTCTCCACCAGTGGTTCAAGTCCTTTCTCCCAGGCGTGAATTGTCTGATGCTCTGATCCATGGTAGACGAATAATCTTCTTATTTCCGGCATCAATGATATTGCTCCGAGGTATATGAGAAATGCGGCAAGCCGGAATAATCCTGCCAGCATGTGAATTGCAAACTGATGTGTAGCGGAAATGCTGTCACCGCTTTCAAGAATCCATTTGCTGCTCTGAAGTGGAAGCCAGGCAAACAGAACCAGAGCAAGCAGAAAGGCCAGTGCTGTTGTAAGAAATGGTCCTACGCGATCGGTTTTTCCGCTTTTGCTACCAGGCTTCTTATCAGGTTTCTTATCAGGTTTCTCTTCAGCTATTTCCGCAGACCAGC
>JAUWJE010000136.1 GCA_030607835.1 Candidatus Fermentibacterota bacterium
TATGGGAATTATCCGCTTCCCATCGGGTTCGGACAGACTGTATCTCAACCTTTTATTGTAGCTTTCATGCTTGAGATGCTGCGGTGTCCGCCCGGCAGCAGAATACTGGAGATAGGGACCGGATCAGGATATCAGACCGCGATTCTTGCTAGTATGGGGATGGATATTGTAACACTGGAGTTAATACCTTCCCTTGCTGCGCGAGCAAGAAAAACAGTTCTTGAATTGTATCCTGATTCAGGAATAAGGTTTATCGCTGCTGATGGATACGATGGCTGGCCACCTGCCGCGCCTTACGATGGAATCATTGTTTCTGCTTCTCCTCCAGAAGTTCCAGAAGAACTCGAGCAGCAGCTGAGTTCGTCAGGAGGCAGGCTGGTGCTGCCGGCCGGCTCCTGGTCTCAGCGACTGCTTGTTATAACCAGATCTGATAGTGGTTTCACAATGGAGGAATCACTGCCTGTCAGATTCGTACCTCTTATCAGGTCGGAGCGTCGATAGAAAGGGATTTAATGTCAAGTGTGCCTGTTGAGAAGAAGACCGGAACTGTAGCATTGATCGGCAGTAAGGCCAGGAGAGTTGCGAATACTATAGGGGAATCGCTTCCTGTCCCCTTCAGGATGATTGAAAGTCTCAGGGAACTGCGTAATCAGAGTAGCATAACATTCATTATTTACTGTCCTGGAGACCATTCTGAATTGAATGCTCTTTACTTCGGTTCTTCCGATTCAGCTGTTTTCAGAGGGGCTCACTCTGCAGTCATTGCTCCATTTGCTCTGACCGGATTTTCGATCAAGTCGGGAATCGCACTTAGAGAAAACGATTTTGCCTTTGAATTGCTCTCCAGGATAAGTGGTTTGATATTCGCATCTTTTATGAGTTCAATATTTTCAACTCTCTTAATCTGGGAGAGGAGCGGCGCTCTTCTTCCGTTTTTCATTCATAATATGAACAATATACTTGCCAGGATATTAGGAAATATTGAATTAGCGGAATTCCACTCCGGTAATGTGACCAAAGCAAAGGAAAAACTTGCCGTTGCTATTGAGGGCACTGAAGATCTGAAAAATTTTCTTGAGAAACTATCCATTCATTCTTCCATCAATGGAAATCACGATGACCTCTGGGCTCCCGGAGACGAGACGGGTGTGCTTGAAATGGGGCAAATGTCCAGTGGGACATCTGTTGAGTTCACATTCACGAAAAGCGGTGAAATTCCTGATAGGCTTCCGATAAGGAGATGTACACTGAATTCACTTCTTGGAATTCTATCCGCTGCAGCTACGATCTCTGTGAATGGCTGTGGTGCGGTACATCTGGAATCATCACGAATGGGGGAAACCGTCAGTTTCATAATGAAATGGAACAGATCATCCAGGTTTAATCTCTCAGAGTGGAATCTGCATTCGACGGCTGATCTTGTATCAACAGCTGCTGTACTGGCATCTCATTCCGGAATATTCTTCAGGCTTGATGAATGGAGCTCTAATCGGGGAGATGTCTCAATAATCGTACCCTTAAATAATGAGAATCATGGTCTCTGACATGAATGCACATGATTCAACAGATTTCAACGCAGTCCCAAATTCATCAACTTCAGATTCGATACTCGAACTGTTTCAACAGGAGCCCACCTTACGGCTATCATTCGGACAGATAGCTTCCAGACTTGATGGGAAGCATCCGGATCTGTCGGGAGCAGTGGAATCCCTTGTTGAAAACGGATTACTCTGGCGTGCGGGTGGAAAAAAATATGCGCTGCCGGAGGAACTCGGTCTCGTACTTGGAATTATCAGAATACGTCCGAGCGGGAAAGGATTTCTTTCAACCGGAGAAGAAAGGATTGAGATTGATTCCAGAAATACTGCCAGTGCGTTGAATGGCGATACCGTCATGGTGCGCAGATTTGAACCTCGCACTTATGGAGATGTGTGCAGTGGGAAAGTTGAATCCGTTCTTGAGCGTTCCAGAAAAGGTCTGAGTGGTGTTGTCAGGAAAGCCGGCAGAGGTTGGATTATTGATCCGGTTGATCCATCACTTCCAAGAAGAATACCTTTGAAAACAGGATCCGGGTCTGATATATCCGAGGGGAGGATAGTATTCGCTCTTCTGGATTATTCCGGCAGGAAACTCAGAGCGTTTGCAGCAGCTGATATAGGGAGTTCTAATTCTCCATCAGCACTGATCGATTCCGTTGTGCTTGATCATGCCTTATTCGAGGAATTCTCAGACAAAGCACTTGATGAGGCTGCGAGACTGGCTTCCGAGCCATGGTCACTTGAGGGAAGGCAGGATTTCCGGGACCTGTTTACGATTACGATTGATCCTGTAGATGCCCGTGATTTCGATGACGCTATTTCCATCCGGAATGTGGATGGTTTTCGTGAGCTTCACGTTCATATCGCTGATGTTGCGCTGTACGTTGCTCCGAACAGCGCACTCGATTCTGAGGCCAGGTCAAGGGGAACCAGTGTATATCTCCCGGAACGGGTAATCCCCATGCTGCCGGAAGTGCTCTCAAACGGTGCATGCAGTCTCAGACCTCTCGAGGATAGACCGACGAGAACGGTTATCATGAAGTTTGATAAAGCAGGTGAGCGAGTGGACTTCAGCATTGTACCGTCTGTTATAAGATCAGACAGGCGAATGACATATGAAGAAGCGCATGAATACATGATGAGTACCGGGTCCGATCCTGAACTGAAAGAGCTTTTCGGGATTCTGGGCGAGCTTTCAGATGATCTTGACAGGGTGAGAGATGCAAGAGGAGCGCTGGATCTCGGAAGCAGCGAGTACAGAGTCGAATTCGGAAGTGACGGATGGCCTTCAGGTTTCAGGCATATTGTAACTGATGCAGCTCACAGGCTGATTGAAAATTTCATGATTGAAGCGAACAGAGCGGTGGCTGATCATTGCATGTGGTCGAGTCTATCCGTACTGTTCAGAGTACATGATGAACCTGTTGATAAGTCCGAAGAGCGCCTTGTGGAGCAGCTTTACTCGATGGGAGTAAAACTTCCTGGCGGGAAAATTCACAACACTGCAGTTCTTCGACAGATTCTTGATGGTTTTAAGGATTCACCTCTTCGAGATCTTGTGGTTGAGTATATACTTCGATCTCTTCAGAAGGCTGTTTATTCACCGTCGAACACAGGACATTTCGGGCTTGCACTGAGAAGCTATATGCACTTCACAAGCCCTATAAGACGTTACCCTGATCTTCTTGTTCATCAGATCCTTGCAATGCAGGAGGGTGGAATTATCCCTGCTGTCGACGGAGATATAGCTGAACTTGCCTCAGGAGCAAGCAATTGTGAGCTGAACGCTGAAAGAGCTGAACGCGAAGCTGATGAACTTATGGCACTTCTTTACCTTTCCCGGAGAACTGGTGAGGTGTATGATGGCATTGTTACCGGCGTAAAGCGGTTCGGTATATTCGTCAGACTTTCGGGTGTTCCCGTAGAGGGCCTTGCCCCGGCGAGTGAGATCAAGAAGGCTGGTTTTCCATTCTTCCATTCAAGTGGTCTTTATAGGGAAGGTTCGAATGTGAAAGTGGAAGTTGTATCTGTTGAACCACTTGAACGGAAACTGACACTCAGACCTGTGAAAAGCGGAGAGAAATGAAAACAAATATTAATTTCACTGAACTGTCCGAAGCGATCCGGAAATGGATTTACTGTACTGTTTTCAGCGCCTCAAAAGGCGGAGTGGTAGTAGGTCTCAGTGGAGGAATTGATTCCGCGGTAGCGACTTCTCTTGCTTCCAGAGCGCTTGGAGCGGAGAACGTACTGGGGTTGATCATGCCCTGTCGAAGTGCACAGGAAGACACAGATGACGGTATTCGAATGGCGGATCATCTCAAGGTGCAATACCGGGTATTGGATCTGTCTCCTGTCCTGGAATCCTTTCTTAAGGCTGGAGGACTCAAAGGAACTTCGGTTATGAATATCGCTAACATTAAATCCCGATTGAGAATGGCAATGCTCTACGCTAATTCAGCCGAACGACTCGTCCTTGGAACGAGTAACTACTCTGAGATACAGGTTGGTTACTGGACTAAATGGGGAGACGGCGCAGCCGATCTTCTGCCTCTGGGCAGATTATACAAAGAGGAGATATATGAACTCGCTGAATCGCTGGAGCTTCCCGGATGGATAATCAGCCGGGTTCCGTCTGCTGGGTTATGGCCGGGCCAGAGCGATGAAGATGAAATGGGAGTATCTTTCTCAGATATTCATGCATACCTTGAAGGGAAAGGTGTGTCTGATCCAGCAGCAGAAAGGATTGAACTCCTGGCTGGTTTAAGTGAGCACAAGAGGAATCCGATATCATACTTTGAAGCAAGAAAATGGATGGAGAGTAATGGCTGATAGAAAAAAAACCGCGCTGATAAGTGTCTGGAACAAGAATGGTCTTGAGAAATTTGCATCCGGACTCTCTCTGCTTGGCTGGAGAATTTATGCCTCCGGAGGGACCGCGGACACGCTCAGGAGATCAGGAATAGAGGTCACGCCCACAGAGGAAATAACAGGAATTGATTCGCTTCTGGGCGGCAGAGTAAAAACTCTTCATCCGGAACTTCATGCTTCGATACTTGCAGCCGGAGATGACCGCCTCCTGAGGGAAAAGGAGGGAAAGCCTCTGTTCGATCTTGTCGCTGTTGATTTATACCCTTTCAGTATGACCGATGGAATGGAACCTGACGATCCTGAACTTGTTGAACTCATTGATATCGGTGGCCCTACGATGATTCGAGCTGCTGCCAAAAACTGGCGTCATGTCATCTCGGCGCTGGGTCCAGATGTTTTTCAGGAAGTTCTTGAAGCCGTATCAAACGGTCAGGATGATGAGAATTTCAGAAGAGCCATGGCTGCCCGGACTTTTGACATCACATCCCGCTACGATTTTGAAATAGCTCTAAGTCTTGATCGGGGCTTTGTGCCAGCTCTCCGATACGGTGAGAACCCGCATCAGTCTGCTTCAGTGCATTTCGTGTGGCCACTTGAGGGATTCGGCAGGGCGGAGATACTTGGTGGCAAAGCTCTGAGTTATAACAATTATCTCGATGCGACAGCTGCATGGGATCTGGCCTGCTGCATGCCGGAAAATACGAATTCCGCGGTATTGATGAAGCATGGGAATCCCTGCGGCGCCGGAACTGGAGATACTCCTGCCGAAGCCTTCATTCATGCATTCAGGGCTGATACTGTCTCACCTTACGGTGGGATACTTGCGCTTAACAGGAATGTCGACATGGATCTGGTCGCGAAACTTAAAGGTCTCTTTCTGGAAATAGTTCTTGCGCCATCATTCGATGACGATGCGCTTGAGAGACTTCAGAAAAGAAAAAAACTTCGAATACTGAGAATGCCTGAGGGACTTGATGAGGGTGAACAGATCAGAAGTATCTGGGGCGGTCTGCTCATTCAGGATGCAGATCCTGTCAGAGGTCTGGAGAAAGTTGATATTGTTTCAGAAAGAAAACCATCAGAAGCGGAATTTCAAGCAATGGATGTACTTTGGAGAGTCTGCAGATCCGTTAAAAGTAATGCGATAGTCATTGGTGACAGCGTGGGAACTCTTGGTGTTGGCGCCGGACAGATGAGCAGGATCGAGAGCCTGGACCTTGCCATTCGAAGAGCCGAACGTGAGGGGCATTCTTTGAATGGAGCAGTGCTGGCTTCGGATGGATTTTTCCCTTTCAGAGATGGTATTGATCGTGCTGGAGAAGCTGGAATAAGCGCAATAGTGCAGCCAGGGGGTTCAATCCGTGATCAGGAAGTTATTGATTCGGTGAACGAGCACGGTATGACCATGGTGTTCA
>JAUWJE010000244.1 GCA_030607835.1 Candidatus Fermentibacterota bacterium
AAATTCCGGAATGATAAAGCTGGATCCCTTGATTGAAAGCATCAGCATTCACAGGCCGCACGAATGAAACGTCCTCAAATAATCATCGACAGGATTCTTACAGGACCGATTGATGTCAACTGCTATATCATCGGTTGTCCGGTATCCGGCACCGCTGCTGTAATCGATCCGGGCGGACCCGGGGAGAGGATACTCGAAAGGCTCGAATACTTTAAGCTGGCTCCTGCTGTTGTCATCAATACTCATGGGCATTTCGATCATGTCGGAGGGAATGCTTACCTGATGCGGGAGACTGACGCAGATCTTCTTCTACACACTGCCGATTTACACTTTCTTCAGGGAGCACGGGAGCATGCGGACATGTGGGGAATGGAATTCGAGGATTCTCCCGAACCAACTCGCCTGCTCAAAGGTGGTGAGATTCTGTCAGTCGGAGAAATGGAACTTGAAATCATTCATACACCGGGTCATTCACCTGGAGGAATAAGCATTTATCTGCCTGGGCATGTCTTTACTGGTGATACGCTATTTGAGGGATCCATAGGTCGAACCGATCTATCAGGCGGCAACCTTGAGGAGCTGATATCCTCGATCAGAGAGAAACTTCTTGTTCTTCCAGGTGAGACGGTAGTGCATCCCGGCCATGGTCCTGAAACGACGATTGAGAATGAGATAAGATACAATATGTTCTTGCGTTAGCGCAGTACTCCGGTAATCATTCTGAATCTGCTGTCAGCACCCTCGAAACCTGGTTCAACAGTGTTCAGGATGATTACTAGAAGACTGTCTCTTTCAACATATACATCCCTTATTCTGTATTCCGATACATACTCGTATCCCGGTTCCGGAGTAGAATCCATGTGAAACATAACCGTATCACCGGATTTATCCGTAATTATTATTTCAAGTAGAACAGGGCAATCGAACATCGACAGCCACTCCGGTGGGGATTCAGGCATTTCCGGATGATTCCGGAGTTGAAAATTGTATTCGGGACCCATATATGATAATGCTCCCAGCCATGTTACAAATGATACTCTATCCGGTACAGCATCCCTGTCCGTCAAAGGATGATGAATACAGTGCACGCCAATGTTGAAAGGGGAAATTCCCAGACTGTCAAGAAGAGCCTGTGACAATCCATGAATTGAATCTCTTGCCGGATTATCGGAATTCAGGAATACATTTTCCATACCATCCACATATAACAGCTCTTCAGGCCAGAGGATACTGTATCTGTGAATTACACTGTCAGCAGGCACAGATTTGATAACAAGCTCTGCTCCTGGAGCGCCGCTTCCATCCGATATCCAGTACTCTTCCATTGCGGCGAACATTCCGTCATCAGAAAAGCCCAGGAATTGTACAGATGCCAGGTGTGCTGCTGCTGATATTCCAGTAATAAAGAACAGCATCAGAAAACAGAATGGGCTGTATTTCATTCAAACCTCCGTCTATTCTTATCCCAATGTGGTAAATTTATTAACGAAAAATTACTTTCCGGTCAACTGATAGCTGACCTTTGATTTTTTCATACTTCGGAATAGTTTAACTCGAACGGAAATTATGAATCCTGCCGGACTTTTGAAAGGAATCATGTGAGTAACAAAGCAGCCGCTTCTGAAAATGGTTTTCTGGAAACGATAAATCCCTGCACCGGAGAAATAGTAGAATCATGGCAGGAACATACATTGTCCGAGATTGAAAGTATCATCAGTAATACTCAAAGGGCTTTCCTGGACTGGAAGGAAACACCACTTCAGAAACGTGCTTCTTCGCTCATGCGTCTGGCGGCATTGCTTGAATCAAGGAAAGCTGATCTGGCAAGGCTCATGGCCATGGAAATGGGGAAGCCCCTTTCTCAAGGAGTATCGGAAGTTGAGAAATGCGCATGGGTCTGCAGATATTACGCGGAAAACGGGGCTGAATTCCTGAAAAATGAGATTGTCAAAACCGATGCCAGTCTGAGTTACATCTGTTATCAACCTCTTGGGATAATATTCGCGATAATGCCCTGGAATTTTCCATTCTGGCAATTGTTCAGATTCGCTGCTCCGGCAGTTATGGCTGGCAACGCCTTCATTTTGAAGCACTCTCCGAATGTCACGGGATGTGCTTTGATGATAAATACGCTGTTTAAGGACGCGGGTTTCCCCCCTGGCCTTCCCGGAGTTCTGCTTATCTCTGAGAAGCGTGTACCTGAAGTATCTGCCGGAGTTATAGCCGACTATAGAATAAAAGCTGTTACCATAACAGGAAGCGTACAGGCTGGAAGGGCTGTTGCGGCGATTGCAGGATCGGAAATCAAAAAGTGTGTTCTTGAGCTGGGTGGGAGTGATCCGACGATTGTTCTGGAGGACGCTGATCTGCTTCACGCAGCCAGAGTCTCTGCATTCTCAAGGCTGATCAATGCCGGACAGAACTGCATTGCTTCGAAGAGATTCATTGTTGTTGAAAGCGTTTACAATGAATTCACAAAACTTCTTGTGAAGGAGATGACTTCCGGGAGGATGGGAAATCCACTTGATGAAGAAACATCCCTTGGACCGCTTGCGAGATACGATCTCAGAGATCAACTTCATCGTCAGGTGATAGAAAGTATTGCAAAAGGTGCTGAAGTACTGGTCGGAGGAGAGATCCCTGAATTACAGGGAGCCTTCTACCCACCTACAGTTCTCGGTAACTGTGGATATGGTATGCCTGTTTTCGATGAGGAAACCTTTGTCCCCGTTGCGGCTGTCTGTTCGGTAAAGGATGAAAAGGAAGCGGTTGATGTTGCAGGTAATTCACCTTTCGGGCTGGGCGCATCAGTGTTCACGGAGAATCCTGCCAGAGGAGAGAGAATTGCGCTGAAGCTCGAAGCGGGAGCATGTTTTGTTAATGCATTCGTTCGATCTGACCCGAGGCTTCCGTTCGGAGGTATTGGATTATCAGGGTTTGGGCGGGAGTTGTCTCGAAATGGGATGCTGGAATTCATGAACTGCAAAACCATCTATATTGATAATGAATAAAATGTCGTCATCGGACATAAGTTGACGAAGTAGACTACGTCCCTAATTGGAGGTTGTATACTCTGGCTCTTCGATGGAGACGTTTTTCATAGAGTTTCCACATGGCCTGGATTTTTAGATTGTCTTCCAGCTCATGATTACTTTCCGCATACTCTATGCCTCTGGCAAGAGCGCTCTTACCCATTTCGTAGGACATCAGA
>JAUWJE010000052.1 GCA_030607835.1 Candidatus Fermentibacterota bacterium
AGTAGCTGACCAGGATGCAAATGGAATTCCTGAAGGATCTGTCTGCATTTCAAGGATAAGTCTATTATCGCTCAGAGAAGCACTGTAGTTAATCAACTCACCGTTGACATCAATGATAATTCTTACGATTCCCTCGGGTGGTGCCTTGTACTGACTGGTTCTGATTGACGCCACACCACCTCTCCCGACGGAGAAGTCCGTAGAAGGAAGTGCATGAACCGCATTACCGATATCCAATACGATCCTCATGGGATCTGTCAGCAGGAATCTTTCGTAGGAAATGGATTCATCAGCAGTAATTGTGACGAGAGTCACGTTGCCGCCGGGCACCACCGATATATCGGTGATCCTGTACGCCACAACCGGCATCGCCAGTAGCAGCAGAAGACTACATACGGTAAACAGACGCATCACAAACCACCTTCTTCATGTAGACGCAAGGAGTAGATGGTTGGAATTGTGGTCTCCCCTCCACCTCTCGCGCTATAATTAATAATAACATCCTGAATTACAATTACTTCATTACTGGTAATCTCGGCCACGTGTGAATTGTATGCCAGGTTTGTTCCCTCGTAGAGTATGTACGAAACGCCATTTCCATCCTCAGCGAGTGCCTGGTCTCCACCTACTGGATCAAGTGTGATTCCAACCAGCCTGAGTTCCTCAATCGAAATACTAATGAGATCGCGTCTTGCATCTCTTCCTGCATCTGTGAATTCAGTGAAGGGATCCGGTCTGATGGAAACGGATTCATAGATTCTGAAGGTCCCGCTTCCTGCAAGAATCATATCTTCAACCGATTCAGTTGAACCCCGCATACCTTCCGTATTCTGACCGGCCAATGAGCAGAAAACTCTTTCTGTCTCATAATACGGCAAGTTTGTTTCAACTGATCCAAGTTCGGTAAATACCGTTATTCCATGATTATCGATTGCCCAGAACGGCTCACTGAAATGATCAAGAGAAACAAGTTCTGAAGGAGTGAAAGATGGGGATTCAGCAAGAATTTCATCGGGGGTAATCACCGAAGAAATGCCTTTCTCTGTCAACATAAGTCCGTCTGAATACAGATGACCACTTGAATGATAATTCCATTCACTTGCGGCCGTTCTAACGAAAATACTGTCGCCTGAACCCATATAGAGAATGTTCTGTGATGCTGCGAGAACATATCCGTCAGGAGTATCCTCGAATTGCCAGAGATCAACCGATGGATCCAGAAGAGCAATTCCACCATCCTGAAGTCTGAAGATCCAGTCCTGTCCGATCAGCTGAAGATCTCCCGCAGGTTCAAGTTGCGGATTCGGAGAAAAGACTTCAAATCCACTTTCACTCTTTATTGCTACAGCACCAGTCTCACTCAGAATGGCTATGTTACCACTCCGGATCTCAAGCTCTACAGGATTGAATCCTTCGGGGAGCGCTTCAGGTACTATTTCACAATCTCCAACACTGAATGCGAGCAATTCATCCTCTGTCAGAAATACCGGGTTTTCACCCAGAATATCGAGGTCGAGGACATCTGTGACCCCCTCGATGAAGTATGCCTGCCATTTAGCGTTAGAAACGTTGAACTCAAGAAGGTTACCGCCATCGAACAGCAGCCAGGTTGAAACTGCTCCCGCATCAGCAAGCAAAGGTGGAGCCTGTGATAACGTCAGCTCAATCCAGCCATGAACATCCGGATGAGATACGACAGTGACAGCAGTATCCGTCTGATCCGTCAGGGCTGCTGAATCATCAGTGTTATTACATCCGGAAAATATGAACACTCCCGCAGTCATCAGAAGGGCTGCTGTGAGTGTTCCTTTTGAAAAACTCATAACTTCTCCTCCCTTCCTATGGCTGCACGAAGGCTGACACTGTAAAAGTCGCCTCCATATTGTCGTAATTTCCATCAGAAGCTTTCTGCTGGATAACTGACAGGTTAGTTACGGAAGTAATCATCATCTGCTGAGTAAGTTGATCAAGAAAAACTCCGAGCCTGTGAAAACGTCCTGAAAGCTGCACTTGCCAGCCATAAATAAGATAATCCCCCTGAGTTGCAGGAGGCAGCGGAGTAAGAACTTTAATCTTAAGCCCGCTGTTTTCAGCCTTCTCCGTCAGCATATCGAGAACTTCATCCTGATCATAGCTTCGTGGAAGATATCTATCGAGTTCCGCAAGCTGCTGAGTAAGAAGATTGATTTCCTGTTCGGTTATCGCCATGTCAGCTGATGTTCCGGATTGAAGCGTGAGCAGTTCAGCCTGCTTCATTTCAAGATTCTGTTCGGCGATTTCTATCCTGTCAACAATATCAGCGGATATCGATCTCGGGTAGAAGTAGATTAATGCCACAATCAGAAGAACGCCAACTATTAGGATATAAAACCTGGGGTCTCGAAGATATTTATTCATTTCGCCCCCCTTACCTGTCTCCTGTTATTGTAACTTTCATTCTCAGGACCCACCGGATCCGGATGTCTTGAAATCTCCCAGATCAATAATATAGAGTGTCAGTGTGTCACCACCGAATACAGTGAAAGTTGCGTCATCACCACCATATTCATGTTCACTCAATCCGTCGATCGCTTTGATACCGAATGTTACACTTCCAGTGTATTCCGCTTCCGAGTCATGGAATAACTGGATCTCTATTAGAAACTCTCCCTGAGCATCAGTTGATGCAACGTAAGTCTCCGGAGTTACCTCAGTCATCACACCAATACACTCGGCAGGTTCAGTGAATGTTGAATCAACATAGATAGTGCCGGTCACCCATACTTTTGTGTTCTCCGTACCGACAGGATTACACCCGGCAGCTACAATAGCAAGCAATAAACCCGCTGATATTATCTGTATCCTCATAATTCCTCCCCTGTATCTCCGGGATGATTCTGCGATTCTTCTTCAACATCTGAGTCCGCGAAAATACTGGTCAAATCCCTTGAAGTTCCAGCAAATTCACCAACCATAGATGATAACGCTACAGGATTTACGCCAATCGTCATCTCGAAATTATATCTTTCACTTCCAGTTCTATTTGCCTCTGAAGCGAGCGTATAAGTCTGTCCGTAATCTCCAAGCGAGAAAAGTGGTGTATGCCCGTCCGGCATTATTTCAACAACTTCACGCTGAAATTCAATAATATCTCCCCATGTTTTAGCTACACCGGAGATACCGATTTCCCTGGCACCAACCACAAGACTTGTAAGATAAATACCCTTCTCACTTTCAATTCCAGGGGTGATCACCTCGGGATAGATTGCTCGGCAAATGTATTCAACAATGTAGACAGTGAATTTCTGATTGAGGGAGAGATCAAGTATCTGCTGTTGTTTTCTGTCAACCAGACTTCTCAGTCGTTCAGCTTCGATCTGCTGATCAAGCCGTAAACCAAGCTGAGATATCTGTTCTGTAACCTGATCAATTTCCTGGTTCAATTCCGTTTCCTGAGTCTTCAGGTCCTGAAAATCCATATATGCTATTACTCCACCGGCAATAAGGCCAAGAAATGGAATAATACAGAGAATTGTCAGAATGGAAGATGGTTCCGCAACTGAAGGGACTCCGGGAGCAGCTCTTCTCTTTCCTTCAGGCTGTTCAAGTATGTTGATGTCAACCATACTGGTTTCATATCCTCGCAGTGCAAGTCCGATGGATACTGCAAGTACTGCGCCCATGGAATCCAGATTCTCATCATTGATGACAGTTTCTGGAACCGTAATGTTCCTGAACGGCTGGAAGTGCTCAACTGGAAGTCCGTGCTGCTCACTGAGTATCGTCGCGAGCCCTGGCATAAGTGAGCATCCACCGCTGATGTACATTTTATCTATTCTGGTGTTCTCACCCGAGGCCTGGAAGGTAATGAAAGATCTCCTGATACTTGTAGACAGTTCCTCAATAACCCTGCCGATCGCAGTATGAACTTCTTCTGCAGATACACCATCCGGTACATTGCCCTTGAGTACACCCAGGGCAACGTCGTATTCAAAACCAAGTGATCTCTGCAGTGCTTCAACAAATCTCGATCCTCCTATCGAAAGATCGCGGTTGAAACTGGGGAGCCCTTCACGAACGACAACCATGTTCGTAATCTCGGCACCGATATTCAGGATTGTGACGCACTCATCACCTTTTGGTCTGTAGGCGTGTTGATAAACCCTCTGCAGGGAGAACTGCTCAAGTTCTATTGTAGATGGTCTCAGTCCAGCTCCCTGTAATATACCTCGATGAAGGTCGACCACTTCTTTCTTGGCTGCTACCAGCAGCACCTCCATCTGTCCCGGAGAGATCTCAGGATTGATTATCTTGAAATCAAGACTGACTTCATCGATCCTGAATGGGATATGCTGTTCAGCTTCCCATTGGATAGCCTGCCGGGCTTCATGCTCCGACATTTTTTCCATTGGTATCCTTCGAACTATTACACTTCTCCCGGATACCGCGCTATGGATATTTCTGCTGCTGGTTTTAATACCGGCCTGCCGTACAACATCGTGAACAGTATCTATCAGATGCTCACGGTTTACGACTTCACCATCGACAATCGTACCAGGAGATAACTCCTGGATTGCATAACTCGACAGGGTTACTGCTTTGCTTGATCCTGTCAGTTGTACTACTTTGATTGAGTGGCTGCCGATATCAAGACCAACAGTTCCCCCGCCTGATTTTCCGAAGATGAACATTATCTTCCCTTCCTCAGGTAGCTGTCCGCCTGTTTCATATAATACTTCAACTCTACTAATCTTACCACTACGTTATAACTATTCACGGATTTAATATTATTCATCAATCCAATCACTGCAAGTCCCCTCAAATTTCAACTATCAGAACTTTACAATGTTTCAGGCTTCGCGTCAATACCCTAACTTCATAACTATGTAACTATGGAATTTCATACTTAGCTTGACTCACAATGTAAAATAGAATATCTTCCCGCACGGAGGTTCTTATAAATGAAAAAATCATCTGTTTTCATCTCACATATTTCAGACATACAGGAGCATTCAGATCCTTCTGTGAGATTAACTGTTCCGGTCAGACCCGACCAGGAGGAGCTGCTGACCAGGATCGCGCGCACGATAACTCAGAACCGTGATATCGAGCACAGATCGCAGAGAATAACAAAAGCCACTATTATCAGGGCATACATTGATGCTCTTTCAGCGTTGCCAATAGACATCAGTGATATCAGTGATGAAAAAACTCTTCTTCAGCGCGTTCTTGATTTACTGAAGTAAAAACAGATTCTCATTCTGTTTCTGATACAAAACAGTAAAGCACATACCGATCGACAGTCAACAAAGGATTCAGCCTGTGGGAAACAAATTCCCTCCACTCCTCCAGTTCAAGTACGCCAAGTTCAGGAGTAAGATTAATTGAAGTTATGAACATATCCATTGCTAGATGAGTGATCCCTCTCTCCCTGAGCACTGTTTCAATCTCTTGAGATTCCATTCCGGCCCAGAACAACTCCAGCAATCCAAGCGGCACTCTCTGATGATCGAAAACCGCGAATCCGGGAAAATAGAATGGGCGCCCCAGATTAACCAGCAGTGTTTTATCGCTATCTGAAATGTATCTGTCGCATTTCTGAAAGAAAATGTAATAAGGCGCATTCTCTTGAAGATATGTTTCATCATCCGGTAATTCCCATGGTCTCTCGATCGCGTACAGATCAAGAACTTTATTTGCTGACCAGATTACGCATACCGCAATCAGAACGATGGATACAGCTCTGATTATTCTTTTCCCGCTGGAGAGTAATGCACTCAATGCTTCAGTTGCCGGAACCGAAAGCATAACAAGTCCGGGAAGCAGATATCGTACCCGGATCGATGCCCCGCTGAAAGCAATAGTACTGAGGAGGTAAAGAAACGGGAGAGCGAATTTCTTTTTTCTGCTTGTTGCGAGCGGAATCGCAAGAATGGCACCGCAAAGCAGAAGAGGACCGCTTGCGCCGTCAAAGAGAATGGGGTTGTTCCATTCCCCATGAAGGGAAAGCCGGACAGGAAGCAGTATGTAATCGAGAATCCCCCTGATAGAAGTACTGAAAGTATTCCCGGTCAAGTAATCAGCTCCTCTGAGGCTGACCTGTAAATCCGGTCCGAAAATACTCCTTTGAAGAGGGTAGATCGGATTACCCCATTGCAGAATATTCGGGACTGCCCACCAGGCCGCAGTAAAGCATGCAGCGCAGATGGAAGCTATGATCAGCCTCACTGACATGTTTCTGAAGAAGAAAGGCAGGAGTATACAGACAGACGCAAGAACAAGTATTCCATTGTATTTGCAGCAGCTCGCACCCCCGGCCCACACCACTGCCAGCAGCGGATTGCCATCTTTCCTTATCAATTCCATATAAGCCAGCAGAGAAAAGAACACCAGAAAGGAATCTGAATAACTCCATGAAGCATTCCTGAACAGCTCAGGAATACTGAGAAGAACAATCAAAGAAAGCACAGCTGATCGGAATTGGTTTTTCCGGAGGAAGTACCCTGCAAGTACGGAACCGGTGGCAAGGAATCCAAGTAAACTGATGATTCTTGCAACTCTGAAACCGAACGTCCCTCCCGCAAGTGTATAAAACGATTCAACCAGATAGGGATAGCTGAAAAAAGCAGACCATTCCGGTCTGATGATCCTTCCTGCTTCAAGCCAGAGACGGGCCTGATACAAATGATGAATCATTGCATCCCTTGAAACCGGTGGAAGTAGTGCGAGTGGAAGGATGGTTAATCCGAATAAGGCGACCAGCCCGCCAGCCATTGGAAGACTGAACCTTCCCGGTCGAATCCAGAGAATGACTCCTGCTACAAGAATTCCCCAGAGAACTCCGGGGATTATTAATCCGGACCATCCTGCTGCGGATATCAAAAAAAACAGGATAAGAGTGCCTGCTCCGAATTTTCTGTCCCATGACTTACTCTGAGGAATGGATACAGCTCCCCATCCGCTGATTGAGATTGCAGCCGTTAGAAGAAACAAAAGAGAGATGAAAGCTATCATTGCTGAAAGAGAATAAAAAGAAGGCTGTTCGACAAGGGGCTGTCCTTAATGTGAATGATGAAATATCTTTGCATCATGATAATAGATATGCGAATCCTTATTGCACTGCCGGCTTTTAATGAGGAAGCCACAGCAGGTGCTGTTATAGATGGAATTCCGGATAGCATTTCCGGAGCCTGCAAGCCTGACGTTCTGCTGGTTGATGACGGATCTACCGATGATACCGCGGAAATCGCCAGTCAGGCGGGAGCGATTGTTATTTCGCACGGACGAAATCTGGGACTGGGAGAAACCTTCAGAACTGCTCTCAGTTATGCAAGAGAGAACGGTTATCATATCCTGGTTACAATTGATGCGGATGGTCAATTCAATCCAGAGCATATCCCCGCTCTTGTAGAACCGGTAATAAAGAACCAGGCGGATTTCGTAACAGCCAGCAGGTTCTCAGAAATCGAACTGATTCCTGAAATGCCAAGACTTAAGATATGGGGGAATCGAAGAGTCGCCAGGCTTGTCAGCAGACTATCGGGCATACACATAAAGGACGCGACCTGCGGATTCCGGGTTTACGGTCCTGCTGCCCTTGAAAAGTTGTCAAGTTTCAGCAGATTCACCTACACTCAGGAAGTCATCATTGATCTGGCCGGTAAAGGGCTTTCAATTCTTGAAGTACCGGTAGAGGTGCTTGGAGAGAGACCTGTGGGTTCTTCCAGAATTGCGAGCAGTATATGGAGATACGCCATTCTATCGCTTGCCGCAATGTATTCCATCGCCCATGATCACAGACCATGGAGATTTTACGGCATACCAGCGGTTATTCTGATGATACTGGGACTTACCGGAGATATGTTCGTGCTGGTACGATGGCTCATAACCGGCCGAGTAACGCCTTTCGCGGGAGTTGCCATCGGTGGACTTTTCCTGATTACATTCTCAGTACTGCTGCTCCTGTTTGCTTCCCTGGCTGACACAGCATCTCACAACAGGCACCTTCTTGAAAGTATCATCTCGGAGAATGTCAGAAAGAACCGAGAACGCTAGCGTTTTCTGATTTCGCTTTTTCCGTCCGGAAGATCCTTTGCGATGTAACCTATGTTGTTTAACCTCTCACGCATGAGGTCCGCGGCCAGAAAAAGTTTATTATCTCTCAGTATGCCTCTTGTCTCCGCAAGAACATCGCAAAGCTCTTCAACATGAGAACCGGAATCAATTCCCCTGAGATCAAGCCCGAGAATATCGCTCGAAAGCTCATCCAGAGTTTTCAAGAGGAGAGCTCTGTCAGCAGGAGTATCTTCCGAATCAAGCAGAGCATTTCCGGAACGAACCATATCAAAAATCGCCGCCAGAGCACCAGGTGTATTCAGGTCATCGTCCATCGATTTACTGAAATCAGTCACTGTTTTGTTTACAAGAGTTACTGCATCAGATGATGGTCTCCCATCGCCAACTGCAGGATTACCTCCCAGCCGAGCCCTGAATGCTGTCAGCCGTTCAAGTCCGCTTTGTGCTGATTCAAGACCCTGATCGGAGAAATCAAGCGGACTCCTGTAATGGCTTCTGAGAATGTACAGTCGGACAATCATGGGATCGAACTTCTTAAAGATATCTTTCAACAGAGTGAAGTTACCCAGGCTTTTACCCATCTTCTGTCCATCTACCGTAACCATGTTATTATGGAGCCACATACGTGCAAACTGCTTCCCATAAGCACCCTCACTCTGGGCTATTTCCGATTCATGATGAGGAAAAATGTTCTCAAGGCCCCCACCATGTATATCGAGTGTTTCTCCTATGTAGCGCATGGACATCGCTGAGCATTCAATATGCCATCCGGGATATCCCCATCCCCAGGGGGAATTCCACTTGAGAATGTGATCCTTCCCGGCTTTCTTCCAGAGAGCAAAATCCCTCGGGTCTCTCTTTCGCTGGTCTACTGCCACTCTGGCTCCCGCTACTAGATCATCGATTTTCCTGCCGGAAAGCTTTCCATATTCAGGGAAGCTGGCCACAGAGAAGTAGACGTAGCCATCGTTCTCATAAGCATGTCCATTCTCTATCAGTTTTGATATCAGTTCAATCTGCTCGGGGATATGTCCGGAAGCCCTTGGTGACACATCAGGTCTGAGCACTCCAAGCGCGTCCATGTCATCACAGTACGATTTCGTGTACTTCTCGGTCATCTCCATGGGTTCAAGTTTTTCAATTCTGGCCTGAATCTCGACCTTATCCTCACCGGCATCGGCATTATCGGTAAGATGACCAACATCTGTAATATTCTGTATGTAGCGCACATTAAAACCGAGATGTCGAAGG
>JAUWJE010000069.1 GCA_030607835.1 Candidatus Fermentibacterota bacterium
AGGAGAATGTACCTTCCTGGTGGTGGTTATTCCGGAATAAATATCCGCCCGTCAGAAGGTTTCACCCCTGAGGAGACTGTGGAAGACATCCGCGAAATACTTCCAGCGTCCACTTCCATTAAAACATGGAGGGAACTGAACCCTGATCTGACAGCTTCGATGAAACTGGAAAGAATGGGTGCATTTCTGGCACTTCTGCTCATAACTCTTGTAGCTACATTCAACATAATGGGAACCATATCCAGGTCGGCAATTGAACGAATGAGTGATATTTCCGTTCTGAAAGCGATGGGTGCAACCGACAGCCTTATCTTCAGAGTATTCCTTTGGGAAGGTGCGCTTGTTGGAGTCATTGGCGTGGTCCTTGGATTGATAATCGGTCTTGCCTGTTGCTGGGTGATCGGTGAAACAAACATCATTCAGCTCCCCGATGTATACTCGTTTCATGAGAACATTCCGGTGAGTGTCTCAATTCCGGAAGTTGTCCTGGTGGGATTCATCGCGTTCCTGCTCAGCATCGGCTCCGGAATACTTCCTGCCATGAAAGCTGCAAGGCTTGATCCGGTAAAGGGGTTAGAGAGTTGAATTTCCTCCTGATACTGCTTCTGGCATACACTTATTCACCTCAGGATTCCTGCTGGAATCTGGTAACGCTTGACAGTATTCCGGATCGGGCGATTCTATTCGCTGAGATCGCGGCAAGGGACGGCGGCCGTGCAGGTGTTGATCTGGCTGTAATGCTGGAATTTGCCGGAAGATTCCCACAGGCTGCGAGATGTTACAATCTGGCAGCTAATTCGGCTTCCGACCCTCTTCTTGTTGAATGGCTGGATACCAGAATAAGCGGAAACAGTACGCTTGATACTCTCCTGATTCTCAAAGCTGTCGTCAGCAATGACAGTGATATTCCCGCAACTGACATCACTGTAGAGATACCTCTCCCAGAATCACACCCCCCTTACCAGAGGATTGATTGTCTGGCCACCTCGTTTGCACGGGATGGAAATCTGCTGAAGCACCATATCTCCACTCTTCCGGGAAAAACAACAATCATGCTGCCGATTGTTCTGCACATAACTCAGAACCCTTACACATTCAGACCATTCTCCTCATTCTCTCCCGGTATGGAAACAGCAATTGAGGATTTAACATCCTTGATCAGATCTCTTCCTATTCCCACCATAACCGATAATCAGGGACCATGTCTCGAAATGGCAGACATGCTCAGGGAAAGAAGCGAAGAGATTGGTCTGGATCTTCAGACAGTGGGAGGATTGGTAAGAATCGGATCTGACAGTCTTCTATTCCATGCCTGGAATCTGGTTTCCATTAATGGTTTACCGATTGACGCTCTCCTTTTTCTGACTGATTCCCTCAGAGGAATCGGACATTGTCCAACGGACTTAATCCCCCTGTGGAATTATGAATACACGAATGGACATGAAGTGTCTGTTTATTACCGACAACAGGATGTTGAACTCAGCGTATCCATGGAAGTATTGTTTACCAGTCCTGAATCAGTCATGTGGATACTGGAATTTATTGATCGTTTTTCAATACTGGCAATTCAATGAACAGAAGAGCTTTCCTGAAAACTGCAGCAGCCGGGGGAGCAGCTGGAAGTATCTGGTCCACATTAATTGAACCTCGCTGGCTTGATACCACATATACACAGGTGCCTATGACAAATCTGCCGCTAGAATTCAGGGGCTTTCGAATCGCGTTGCTTACCGACATACATCTTGGACCGTTTGTCACCGAATCGTGGGTGGCAAACGCTGTAACCGAGATTAATTCAATGAAGATCGATCTGGTTGTGCTTGGTGGTGACTTCGTGATACACAGTACAAGCTACATCGAGCCATGCATGAGGATTCTTGCTGATCTCACTCCTCCATCGTATGCAGTTCTTGGTAATCATGATCATTGGGAGGATGCAGAACTCACCGAGACACTTCTACATGATCTGGCAGGTTCAGAAGTACTTAGAAACAGGGGAACATGGATTACAAGAGGAGATGCTTCAATCAGAATATGGGGAGTTGGAGATCTCTGGGAAGATGAACAGCTGCTGGATGGCTGTCGACCTGAGCGATACAACGGACCGGTAATCCTTATAACGCACAATCCTGATTTTGCTGAGGAGATACCGGAGGGTACAGCTGATCTTGTTCTCGCAGGGCATACACATGGTGGGCAGGTTGTACTTCCCATCATTGGAGCTCCGCTTCTGCCCTCATATTATGGACAGAAATATCGCTCCGGTACTGTCTGGAATGGAAACACCATGGTTTACGTATCAAGAGGCATTGGTGTAGGAAGCCCGCCTGTAAGGCTGAATTGCAGACCAGAACTTGCTGTACTTGAATTATGTTTCAAAAACTGACCTGGAAATCTTCGCAATTGGTCAGGTATCCAGCACCAGGAGGTCATCTCCGGAATTGACTTTGGCATTCGATTTCACGAGGACGCTGAGTATAACTCCGGAAGCAGGAGCGGTTATTTCGTTCTGCATTTTCATTGCTTCAAGAACAAGCAGAGTATCTCCAGCCTTCACCTGATCGTCTTCGCTGACCATAATTTCAACAACAAGACCCGGCATGGGGGCTTTAACAATCTTCTCACCACTGTCCGGCTGTGAGGAAGAGATCGTTACTTCCCGCTCATCAATTACACTGAAATTGTAAACCTCTCCCCTTGTGGAAACCTGATAGTCCTTTTCGAAATGCTCCACTTCAACATTGAAGGATTTACCATCTACGATAATGGAAAGATGGGCCGGAGATATTCTCGAAATACTGACAATCTTCTTTTCCCCGTCGATCTCTATCTGAAACAGTTCATCGTGAGGGCGAACTTCAAGTCGAGAAGCTTCCACTTTCAGGGTATGGTTACCATCCGATACTACGTATGCCACCATAAATCCTTCCTGACAGTTTCCAACCCTCAGTCTTCTGTGCAGTAGAAGTGAATTTCACCTGTTCATCGGTCATTGCGACTATGGTTGCGGCAATCGCAGCGATTTCAAGATAGTCTGAAGTCTCCGAATGTTCTATTTGTGGGACAATTCCCGTATCATAATTCCCGCTGATAAAATCCTTGTTCACAAGAACTCTTCTATGAAAGGGAATTGTGGTTTTTATCCCCTTTATCTTGTACTCGTTCAGTGCCCGAAGCATTCGAACGATTGCCTCTTCCCTGTCCTTTCCCCATGTGATGACCTTGGAGAGAAGAGGATCGTAATAGACCGGGACATCGTAATCCTCAGCTATGCCTGATTCAACTCTTATTCCAGGTCCGGAGGGTTCAATAAGCTCTCTGATAAGCCCCACAGATGGAAGAAACGTTTCAGGATCTTCAGCGGATATTCTGCATTCTATCGCTGCTCCATTTATCCCGATATCCGTCTGTTTCAGGGACAGATGTTCTCCGGAAGCGATTTTGATCTGTTCCTTTACAAGATCCACACCGGTTATGAGTTCGGTTACAGGATGTTCCACCTGAAGCCGTGCGTTTACTTCAAGGAAGTAGAATTCTCTGTTGGAATCGACCAGAAATTCAACAGTTCCCGCATTGGTGTAGCCGGATACTCTGATAGCTTCCACTGCCGCTTCACCCATTCTTCTTCTTAGATCTTCATCTACAATGCAGCTGGGAGACTCCTCCACCAGTTTCTGATAACGTCTCTGGACAGAACATTCACGCTCATTAAGATGGATTATGTTTCCATGCTGATCAGCAAGGATCTGTATTTCTATATGTCTAGGTTTCACCATATATTTCTCAAGATAAATATCGGGATTACCGAATGCGGAAAGAGCCTCAGCCTCTGCTCGCACAAAAGCAGATTTCAGTTTGTCCGGGGATTCGACAACCCTGACGCCTTTTCCTCCCCCACCCGCAGTAGCTTTCAGCAGAACCGGATAACCAATTGATTCAGCGGCTGAAACAGCTTCATCCGCAGTCGCCAGCGGTTCCATAACCCCTGGAATAATTGGAATACCCGCATTCTTCATCAACTTTCTGGCTTCAGTCTTGTTTCCAACGAGAGCCATAGCCTGGTGAGTCGGTCCGATGAAAATTAATCCGGCGTTTCCGCAGGCTTCGGGCAGTAATGGATTCTCGGCCAGAAATCCGTAGCCTGGATGAACTGCCTGGCAATTGGATTTCACCGCGGTTTCGATGATTTTCTCAATAACAAGGTAACTCTGTCCGGAAGGAGGGGGACCAATTTCGTACGCTTCGTCAGCGTATCGAACATGCTTTGCTGATCTGTCAGCCTCTGAAAAAACGGCGACGGAAGTGATGCCCATTTCATAACAGGCACGGGCGATTCGAACAGCGATTTCACCCCTGTTCGCGATAAGAATTCTGTTAATTTTCATTATAAAGGTCCATTACAGTGCTTTTTAGGCGGATTACTCGCACGTTTACCATTGAGTGTCCTGAGGGCTGCAATAAGCCTGGATCTTGTTTCGTGCGGTTTTATCACCTCGTCAATAAATCCCATCTCCGCGGAAACATAGGGATTACTGAATTTCTCGTTGTATTCGTCTATCAGCAACTGCCGTTTTGCTTCAGGGTCCTGATCCTTTGCAATCTCCCTTTTGAACAGGATCTTCACGGCTCCTTTTGCTCCCATCACCGCGATCTGTCCCGTGGGCCAGGCAAAGTTGATATCCGCCCCGATATTCTTGGAATTCATGGCTATGTAAGCGCCTCCAAATGCCTTTCTTGTGACCACAGTGATTCGCGGAATCGTGGCTTCACAGAAAGCAAACAGCAGTTTAGCGCCCTCTCTGATAACTCCTGCATGCTCCTGATCCACTCCCGGCAGGAATCCGGGTGCATCTTCAAACACTAATATGGGTATATTGAAGCAGTCACAGAACCGGATAAATCGGGCGGCCTTGGCTGAAGACAGAGTATCGAGCACTCCCGCAAGAACGGCAGGCTGGTTGGCAATAAGACCAACCGGTTGACCATCCATT
The DNA here is from genome assembly GCA_030607835.1 of Candidatus Fermentibacterota bacterium. Classification (GTDB taxonomy): domain Bacteria; phylum Fermentibacterota; class Fermentibacteria; order Fermentibacterales; family JCC-6; genus Aegiribacteria. The sequence continues at coordinate 4,992 of JAUWJE010000069.1, forward strand.
CTGGCTAAACCAATAATCATGTTCGGAGCAAATTCTGATTGGATTTCAAATATTCTGCCATCATCCACAACTGATTTCAGCACGGTCATCATATCGTAAGGTTTAGAAGAATCGGACGGCACTATTGAATCAAGTGATTCATCACTTCTTTCGATGGAGTCGACGCATTCAATCTGAGGGGGATCATCTATATTATTCTGCGGAAGGTATGTCATCAGTTCCCTGATCATTGCCAGACACCTCTCCTCGGACTCCACGAGAAAATGAGAAATGCCGGTTTTCGTGCTATGGGCAACTGCGCCACCCAGTTCTTCAAAAGTCACGTCTTCGTGTGTAACTTCACGTATAACATCAGGGCCTGTCAGAAACATGTATCCTGAATGATCAACCATGAAAACAAAATCTGTAAGTGCCGGGGAATAGACTGCTCCTCCCGCGCAAGGTCCCATAATCGCGGATATCTGGGGAATAACACCTGAAGCTTTAACATTGTTGTAAAATATATCCCCGTATCCTGCAAGGGAATTCACGCCCTCCTGGATACGTGCTCCTCCGGAGTCCTTTATGGCGATAATGGGTGAACCATTTTTCAAAGCAAGATCCTGAAGGCGGGATATCTTGTCCGCGACAGCTTTTGACAGAGATCCACCGAAAATCGTGAAATCCTCCGCATACGCATACACGTTGCGACCATGAATAGTACCATACCCGGTAACAACGCCATCACCGAGAATCCTCTTTCCATCCATGCCGAAATCGTAGCAGTTATGAGTAACCAGCATACCTATTTCATGAAATGTATCAGGGTCCAGAAGAAGATGAAGTCGTTCTCGTGCAGTGAGTTTACCAATCTCATGGCGCTTCTGGATCTTCTTCTCTCCGCCGCCTTTGAGCGCTTCTGCTCTTAAATCGTCAAGTCTGGACACTCGAATCCCCCATTCGGTAATAATCTGATACAGAATAGTTAAATTTGCAGGCTATGACAATTCCCGGTTATTGATCTCCATGAGCATCCTTTCGAATGCTAATAATTTTGCCACTTGTATCCTCACTCACAAAGATCCTGCCTGACCGGTCTACCACAATATCCTCAAGATTCTGAAAACCCTCAGCGAATACCGAAGCAACACCCTCTTCATCAACAATACTGATCCTTCCAGAGCCTTCTCCTGTATCCTCCTCAACAACATACATCGGAAATGCTCCATTAACATCGAAGCAAATACCTTCGCATGCTTGAAGCCCCCTGCAGAAAACACTCCAGGATCCATTGGAGGGGTCAATCTGAATGATAGACGCTGATATGAAGCCATAACCCGACAGTTCATTACACACATATATAATCCCGGAGCTGTCAACAGCAATATCCGAAAAGCTCCAGAGATAAAGCGATGAGTAAATAGAATGGATACCCTCCGAATTTATTCTCATGACCTCTGAAAGAAATGGAGGGATTAATCCCGATTCAAGTGAGGATGTAGTAATAAGAATACTACCATCCTTCATGACCGCAACTCCTTCCGGGAAGGAGAGACCTTCAGTGATGACCTCGATATCACCGGACGGAGTTATTCCAATCAACCGTCCTTTTTCGATGTCCTCGACGATATAAATCATTCCGGATCCGCTTACTGCGATACCTTCAGGATTTCTGAATCCATCTGCAATGCTTTCTTTACGACCATTCTCATCAATCCTGAAGATGCATCCGTCAACTTCAGATACAGCATAGATATCCCCTGATTCCGATAATGCAAGTCCATCCGCGCCATTCACGTCCGTGCAGAATACGGAAGCTGCATAACCGGTAGGCAGCTGTATTCCTGCAAGCAAATGGCCTTGAACCTGTTCATAATCCGAAAACAACTGATTGGATAGGACAAATGACACGGGAGTAAGAAGGGAGAGGGCTAGATATCTGTGCATTACACAATCACGATCGAAAATAATGAATACAGCGTTTCATGCATCAGAATCCCTCGTCATAGCCCGGATACGTGCACAGAGTGCGTAAATTTGATACTTATGGATAGATTGCATGTGATTCTGTTGAAGTCAAGCCGATCAGAGCCGGGGATATCATTTCAAAGCTTCTTGACGACACTGATTATCTGTTCTCTATTATGTATAGGATTATTTAATTCCTGGATCTAAGATTCAGGAAGAATGATCTGTCCGATATTTGAATATCGCCAGTATGCGAATTTGCAGTTAAGTATCCGGATTTATTTAATTATAGAATGTGAAGGTAGCACAATAGACCCTTCATTGAGCCTGCTGCTGATCGAAAACAATCTTAAGGATGCCAGATCTATTCGGAAGATTCTGAAGAAAATCAGTACTGATCAATTCCACATCGAAAGAGTGGAGTCCCTTGATGCCGCATTGAAAAGAATATCAAATGGTTCATTTGATGTAATCATATCAGGCTTAAGTCTTCCTGGCAGCTCATGTAGTGAAACAACGTTCGAAATATGTCGAGCAGACACGAAGATTCCACTCATAGTCCTCGCCGAACTTGATGATGAAAAGCTGGAACTCAACTGTATTAAAGCAGGTGCACAGGACTATCTCGCAAAAAACAAACTTGATCCGGAAACTCTTTCTCGAGCTATTCGACATTCCATAGAACGAAAACATCTTGACTGGCAGCTGCGTCTTGCCAGACGCAGGCTGAGAATACTTCATGATGCCGGTTCAAAACTTGAAACCTGCACAATGAAAAATAAAGCATTCAAGATTGCGATAAAAGCAGCGGAATTGCTCCTGAATACAGCCCTGTACCAGATATTCCAGGAAAAGGATGGTATACTTATCACAGTAGCGACTTCTCCGGAGTTGAGTGATCGAATCGGCAGCGAGACAGATCTCGATTTTGGTCTTACCGGTATGACCTTTTCGGAAAAACGAACCTTTCAATTTGAAAGCCATGATGATGACATACCCGGTAGTGAAGCTTTCGATGATGTGTTCAGATCAGGCATTACGATTCCGATCGCATCAGAAGCAGTATTCCAGGTTCTCTCAAGAGAACCCGCAGCATTCACCAATGATGACACGGATATGTTTGAAATGCTTTCAGGACATCTTACAGGAACCATCGAGAGAATCACTCTTGAGCGGAAACTGAGAAATCTGGCCATCCATGATTCTCTTACAGGAGTATTCAACCGGAATTTTTTTCAGATAGCCATAACCCGCGAGAAACTACGCGCTGAAAGGTACAACAGCAGGATTGGATTCCTGATTGCTGACATAGACAATTTCAAACAGATAAATGATCTCTATGGACATCAAACCGGCGACAGAATCCTGAAGGAAGTTGCTGCTTTTCTGAGTAATTGCATAAGAGAAACAGATTACCTGATTCGTTACGGAGGGGATGAATTCCTTATTAATCTGATAGAAACAGGACAGACAGCAGTAATAGTA
>JAUWJE010000238.1 GCA_030607835.1 Candidatus Fermentibacterota bacterium
AAACCTGCTTAAGCGCACAGGTACCTGGAGTAAATGGTCCAGGCACTCCGGCGGTGAAGAAGGAATAACGCTGGAAGTGGTTCTATTGAAAGGGAAAAGCAGAACTTCGTAATGGATACACCGGTGCAATTTACTGTCTGAACAACCACCTGAACTGGAGGACCCTCATGAAAGAACTTATTGAAATCATGGCCAAAACGCTCGTTGAAGATCCAGAAGCGGTTTCTGTAGAAGAGACAATAGAAGAAGACATAATAGTCTTCGAATTGAGAGTTGCAGAGAGCGATCTTGGCAGGGTAATAGGACGCGAGGGGAAAATTGCGAAGGCGATGAGACTTATCATCAGATCAGCTGCTGCCCGACTGGAGCAGAAGGCAACAGTAAGAATCATTGACTGATATTTCAGCGATGGCTCCCGAGGATGTTATTTATCTCGGGTATGTGGAGAAACCTCACGGATTAAAGGGTGGATTCACAGTTCGTGTTTTCTCTGGTATCGGTCAAGCGGTCATTCCTCCTGGAACAGGAATACTGTTTGAAGAAAACAGATCGATGACTGTTACAAGGTGTTCTATTCGGGATAATTCTCGGATTAATCTTACTCTGGAGGAGATTCACAACAGGGAGGACGCCGACGGGTACAGAGGTTGCTCCATCTTCATAAAGCGAGATGAAGCGGAGAGAATGCTGGAGTTCTTTCCACTCTACGGTTTTATCGGTATGGAGATCCATTCAGAGAGTAAAATATATGCTGTTGTGGATATTGAACCATCGGAATCCAACCCGCTTCTCCTCGTTAAGAATGCGGAAACAGGATTTCATGTACCGCTTGCACTGGTGCTGAATGAGGGAGAAATCAGGTGGAAGGATAAGATCATTGAGCTTGTTCTTCCCGTTGGAATAGACGATCCGTCTCTGCAATGAATGGAGTCTCCGTGATGAAAACAGCAGTGGCAACGCTGTTTCCGGATCTGTTCATTCCATTCATGGAACACGGAATAGTTGGAAAAGCGATTGAAACCGGCAGGATTGAACTCTCGGTTTTTGATATACGAAAAAAGGCTGTAGACAGTCGGGGTTCAGTTGACGATTATCAGTTCGGGGGTGGCGCAGGGATGCTGCTCAGACCCGAACCGCTGTTTGAAACACTTGAGGAGATATCCTGGAGAGAGGATGCCAGGATAGTATTTATGACTCCTCAGGGAAGAAGACTGGATCACGATCTTGCTCAAGAGTTAGCTGAGTGCGGAAAACTGATAATATTTTGTGGCAGATATGGCGGAATTGATCAGAGATTCAGGGAATACGCTGTAACAGACGAGATCAGTGTTGGCGATGCTGTGGTTTCCGGCGGCGAGATCCCTGCAATGTTTCTGATGGAAGCTGTTTTTAGATGGCTTCCGGGAGTGCTTGGTCGAATAGAATCCGCACAATCGGACAGTTTTGCGACGGGATTGCTTGATTATCCCAGGTATACCAGGCCTGCTGAATACAGGGGTATGAAGATTCCCGATGTTGTGATTTCAGGGAATCATGCTGAGATAGAGGAGTGGAGATTCAAGAAGGCATTGGAGCTTACCAGGAAGCAGCGTCCTGACCTGCTTGACTCGGAAAGCTGGGAAAGTATAAAAGAACGATTTGTCCAGGCGATCAGGATGGCAGATCGACAGAAGGAGCATAAAAATGGATGATATTATCCGGAGTGTTGAAGCATCACATATCAAAGAAAATCTGCCGGAGTTCAAGCCGGGGGATACAGTCAAAGTGCACTTCCAGGTTGTGGAGGGTAACAAAGTCCGTATACAGGTTTTCCAGGGTGTTGTAATATCCCGCAGAGGCGGTGGAACCTCTAAAACTTTTACTGTAAGAAAAATATCGGGTGGAGTTAGCGTCGAAAGATTATTTCCTCTGAACTCTCCTCTTATTGAGCAGATTGAAGTGACCAGAGTCGGTAAAGTGCGCAGAGCGAAACTTTTTTACCTTCGAAACAAGATAGGTAAGTCAGCGAGAATAAAAGAGAAGAAGACATACGGATCCAGGAAAAAATCCTGATTCACACTTCTCTATTCGACTTCGACGAAAGTTACCGGCTCGAATTTCCTGTTCTTATAGGAATGGATGAAGCCGGTCGGGGTCCTCTTGCCGGACCCCTGGTGGCTGCAGCCGTATCACTCCCACCGGATGCCTGCCTGCAGGGAGTAACTGACAGCAAGAAGCTGTCCAATAAAAAGCGCAGAACTCTTTTTCCGGAGATCATCAAGATCGCTTTGGGGTATTCCACGGGAATTGTTGAACCTTCAGAAATCGATAAAGCGGGAATGGCTGAATCTGTCCGATTGGCATTTTACAGAGCTGCTCAGATTATTGATATACAGAACGCGCTTTTCCTTGTGGATGGCCTGCCGATAAGGAATCTCCATCTGAAATCCAGATACATCGTAAAAGGTGACTCAAAGAGCCTGTCCATAGCTGCTGCCAGTATCATCGCTAAAGTGACCAGAGATGACATAATGATCAAAGCCGAGAGTGAATTTCCAGGGTATGATTTCGCTTCCAACAAAGGGTATGGATCCAGAGAGCACATGAAGGCCATTGAGAAACTCGGTCCTTCACCGATTCACAGAATGTCTTTTGCTCCTCTGAAATATGAGAATCAGATTCGGATACATTTTGAGTGAAATTTCCATGGGAGCTGAGCGTTTTGTCTGTGAATGGTTACAGATCCGCGGATGGACGGTAATCGTCCGTAATTTCCGGACTCGCAGAGCTGAAATCGATATCATCGCGAAAAATAACGGGATACTCGCTTTTGTTGAAGTGAAATTTGCCAGTGATGGAAGCACAACGATGCCGCTTGCGAAGATCGATTCAAGAAAGCAGGCAAGAATAACCCATGCAGCCGCCTTCTACCTTGCGAAACACAATTCTCAGGATCAGATCAGATTCGATGTAGCCGTAGTCCGAGGTACTCCTTCCGAATTCAGAATGGCCCCCTACCTCGAGGATGCTTTCCGCCCCGACCCGCTGTAGCAATTTGTACATGACACTTTATAATTGCCTTACAGCCATTCTGCATACTCAATTGCTTGAAACCATAATTACATATATCTTACAGCCCAGAAGTTCGCATGCATTTTCAGGCAAGTGTCCGATGGAGGATCGAATCGATATAATGAGCGTTGAACTGCTGCCCAGAATCTCCTGAATGGAAAACAGATGAACATCAGAGAAATATCGATGAGGACATGGATGTTTGCTGGTTTTGT
>JAUWJE010000167.1 GCA_030607835.1 Candidatus Fermentibacterota bacterium
ATCAACTGAGTAGCACGAATCCCTGCCAGGATTGAACCAGCACTTCCCCCCGCGATGTGATGCGTTCTTCTATTAGGCATTTTCACCTCCCTTCAGTACTCTCTGATTGTAGTATAGGCATTCTATATCACATGTCAAGGCACTATTATACAATTTATGATATAATGTCATATCTTGACATTTCATGATAATTACTTATCATCCGGCAGAAACTGGAAGGAGGTGAGAAAATGGCAACTGACAGAAGAGCCGGAAAAGGCATTCCTCATGTTGGACGGCAGCCTAGATCCAGAAACAACGATGGCACCTGGAGAAAGAAGCGTTCAGATGCTGGAAAACCAAGAGATAAGTAGTATTAACTGACCGCTCTGTGAAAGTCTTTAATGCTGATATCCATGGAACAGAAGATCGAATGATTACGATATGCTTTTCGGATACTGTAACCATTCTGCTCTTTATGGCTCATCTTCGGGGTCAATTGGAATGTCTCCGAACAGATCTCCGGATTCCTTGTCGTCAGTAGGGATTACAATTTCCTCAGCCTGCTTGAGTACTTCCGCAACACGTTTGTGAAATTCTTCAGTCTTCTGATCGAGCTTATCCGGAGATATGGATTGACCCTTCCCGCTGTCTCCAGGAACAGCTACTTCTTCTGAAATTTCAGTTTCTTCTTCAGGGGATTCATCGACAGGCTCACCCTCTTCAACACTTATATCATCATCGATCAGAGTACCTTTTATGCTTGAAATGATCTTCTTTCCGCAGAGTTGCACGCCTATTGCGCCTTCACTGGTTACTCTGTATTCCGAAATAAGACAGTCATCTTTTCTTTTCCTCATCCTCTTTCTTCGTTCAAACCAGAAATCCAGTTTCATTTCATTTTCATAGGTGAAGAAGATAGCGGTCCCTCCGTCGGGAACGAATCTGTACTCTTTGTCAAGTATGAAGCTCTCCACGCAGAAACGCTTGATGTAAGCGATTCCGGTATTTTTCTGCTGATACACTGCTGTGAAAATTATATTCTTATCGAGCACTCCGCAATAGAACACTTCACCATCAATGAAATATTTATCCTGAACCGGTACGACTCTGTAAGTTCCGTTTTTCAGGAAAAACACTAACCTGTCGTACTCGGAAACTGTGAATGCCATATCTCCTTTTATGGAAGTGCCGAGTAATCCGGTCTCGGAGTTGAAACCCACCTTCAGGTTCCTGATGGCTACTTTCTTGACATCGATATTACTGAAATCCTCAATACTGGTCCGGCGGGGATAATCTTTTCCGTACTTCTTAATAAGTCGTTCCAGATAACTTACTGCGAATTCCACAATGTTGCGAAGATTGAGCCTGGTTTTCTTCATTTTCTTCCTGATATCGCTCATCTCCGCCCTGTGACTCTCAATATCAAATCTGGATATCCTTCGAATCTTCAGAGAGAGCAGCTTGTCAACGTCTTCTTCTGTAACCTCGATCTCCTGTTTCTCAATAAATGGCTGAAGACTGTCTCTCACAGCGTCCCGGACGTTCTCCCAGGATGTGCATTCCTCTATACTCTTATAGAGCCTGTTCTCAATAAAGATCTGCTCGAGAGTAAGCCAATGAAGCCGTCCAAGGAAGTCAGCAAGCTCGAGCTTCAGTTCAAGCTTCAGGATTTCTATCAGTCTTCCTGTACTGTAATGGACTAATTCTGTAACGCACGTCTCAATTGGATAGCCATCCTGAATGACAATGATGTTTGAAGTATGCGGTTTTTCGCAGTCTGTATGCGCGAAAAGCAATTTGAGTCCTTCATCTGAACTGCCACCCCTGGAAAGCCTTACATTGATTTCGACAGAATCAGTTGTGTAGTCATCAATTGATGCTATTTTTATTTTACCCTTGTTTGCTGCCAGTTCAATCGAGTTGATTATTGATTCAGTTGTTGTTCCCCAGGGGAGATCTCTGATAACAAGATTCTTTTGACCCTGCTTCTCTATTCTGGCTCTGTTTCTTATCCTTCCCCTGCCGTCATCGAAGTCTGTTACATCAATTCTTCCACCCTGAGGAAAATCGGGAAACAACTCAAATTCCTGATCTCTCAGACACGCAATCTGAGCCTTCAGAACTTCCTGAAAATTGTGAGGTAGAATCCGTGTCGACAAACCAACCGCGATACCTTCAGCTCCGAGAAGAAGAACAACGGGAAGCTTCACAGGCAGTAGAAGAGGTTCACTGTTTCTGCCGTCGTAACTCGGACTGAAATTCGTTATCCTCTTGTTGAAGAGGGTTTCTCTCGCAAGGTCGGTAAGTCGGCACTCAATGTACCTTGGGGCTGAAGCCTGGTCACCTGTGAAGATATTCCCGAAGTTACCCTGTCGCTCGATGAAGAAACCTCTGTTCGCAAGTGAAACCAGTGCGTCTCCAATGGATTGATCACCGTGGGGATGGTATTTCATGCAGTGGCCTATAACATTGGCGACTTTGCTGAATCTTCCATCGTCCATCTCGAACAAGGACCAGAGTATCCTGCGCTGGACCGGTTTGAGTCCGTCAGCATCATCAGGTATGGCTCTTTCCTTTATAACGTAGGAAGCGTATTCAAGGAAATTTCTGTTGAAAATCTTCTTCAGACTGGTATCGATCATATGAGGTTTTCCATAATGAATTCACGTCTTTCCGGAGTGTTCTTGCCCATATAAAATCTGAGCATATCCGGTACTTCCTTCAGACGAGTAATTCGAACCGGCTCAAGCCTGATGTCAGGGCCAATGAACTGACCGAATTCTTTTGGTGATATTTCACCCAGGCCTTTGAAGCGCGTGACCTCAGCTTTCTTTCCAACCTTCTCAATTGCTTCGTCTCGCTCCCTCTCGCTGTAGCAGTAGAACGTTTCCTTCTTATTCCTGACACGGAACAAAGGTGTTTCCAGAATGAAAAGGTGCTCATCAAGAACAAGACCTTCGAAGAAATGCAGAAAAAGAGTAAGCAACAGGTTTCTAATGTGCATTCCATCAATATCAGCGTCGGTAGCGAGAATTATTCTGTTATACCTCAGTCCCTCGATATCATTCTCAATATTCAGGACTCTCATAATGTTGTAAATTTCTTCGTTCTTGTACACAGTATCCTGCCGGTGACCGAAACAATTCAGCGGCTTGCCTTTAAGGGCGAAAACAGCCTGTGTATGCACATCGCGGCTCGCAATAATACTTCCGGCGGCACTTGCTCCTTCAGTGAGAAATATTGAGCTTCCCTCCGCCCTGGGATCGGTGTCACCAAGGTGAATTTTGCAATCCCTCAGATTGGGAATTCTCAAAGCGATCTTCTTGGCCTGCTGTCTGGCTTTTTTCTTTACACTGCTGAGTTCGGTGCGTACTTTCTGATTTATCTTAACTTTATTAACCAGTATTTCAGCGTCTTTCGGATTTCTATGAAGATGCTGTTCAAGTTCGGTCTTGACCGTGTTTACTATCCATCCCCTGATGTCACTGTTGCCCAGCCTGGTCTTGGTCTGAGATTCGAATACCGGTTCCTTCAGACGAATGGAAATCGCGGCGATTATTCCCTCACGAACATCCTGACCCGAATAGCTTTCACCTGTGTATGAATTGATCCCCTTGGTTACACCCTCCTTGAATGCCGAGAGATGAGTACCTCCGCTGGATGTATACTGTCCATTGGCGAACGACAGATACCTCTCACCAAAATCAGTTGTGTGAGTAAGGACGAACTCAATCGTTTTCATTCGGAAGAAAATTACCGGATATATCGCCGTATCCCCCGCTTCATCGTACAGCAGATCCTTCATACCATCTTCGGATATAAATGTCTGTCCATCCATCTGAATCTTGAGTCCGGCATTGAGATACGCATAATGCTGGCATCTATCCTGCAGGAATTCCTCCCTGAACGCGTACTCACCAAAGATTTCAGTATCAGGCGTGAATTCAACCAGGGTCCCGTTTCTCTCAGTGGTGGAACCGGTTACATCGCTTTGCAGCTCTCCTCTGCAGAATACAACCTCCCGATATTTACCGTCACGATAGGTTACCACCCTGAAGCGCTCCGAAAGAGCGTTCACTGCCTTGGTTCCAATTCCGTTCAGTCCAACACTGAACATGAATACATCTGTGTTATACTTGGCTCCGGTATTGATCTTTGAAACACATTCCACCAGCTTACCAAGTGGAATTCCTCTGCCGAAATCCCTTACGGAAAGAGAACCGCTCCGCTGTCTGACTCTAATACGCTTCCCGCATCCCATGATGAATTCATCAATCGAATTGTCCATTACCTCCTTGAAGAGGATATAAATGCCATCATCGGGATGAGAACCATCCCCAATTCGACCGATATACATACCGGTTCGAAGACGTATATGTTCAATGGAGGAAAGTGTTTTGACTTTGCTCTCATCGTAAATTGAGGTGAGTTCAGCGGGATTTAGTTTTTTATTCATTTAATACCATATGTTCTGCATTTAGTAATATTCGACCACATCATATAGTATAATTCCAAGATATTCGATTCGCTACCCATGATAAGCAGTATAACGAATGCAGCAAATACCTTCTATATTGATGATTCAGGAATTTGCGAGGATGACTCCTGCTTCTGCAGGAGCATCTCCGCTCCTCCTAGAGAAAGCCATAGAATCAGATACACTGCTGTGGGAACAACCATCCGGATAATCAAAGGTAAGCCGGCAGTCAGGAATATCAGCGGAACGCTGACCAGCGCCGCTAAAAGCGGTTTCCAGACATGTTTCAGCAGTGGAAGAGGACCATCCTTCCTGAGTACTATATAGTAAAGTATGGATATAATGAAATTCGCAGACAGAACCATAACAGCCGCGCCACGAATACCTATTCTGGGGATCAGCAATAGATTGCCGACAATACTGATTGTCAGGGCAATAGTAGTTACCGGTAAGGTAACCTTCTGTCTGCCGGAGGCTATGACACTTGCAAGCAGATAATTCATCCAGAACATAG
>JAUWJE010000233.1 GCA_030607835.1 Candidatus Fermentibacterota bacterium
ATAAGGGCAGCGCTCCTGAATGATATGAACGCGGGAGTTGTCTGTTTTGAGCCGGTTCCTCGACAGTATTTCGGAAAAGGATCATGGTCAAGACGTCTTACAACTTCATTTGAGAGAGCAAGGATATTGCGCCAATTAGGAATAAAGAAGATTCTCCTTTATCCATTCGATGAGACTACGGTAAACATGGAGCCTGAGGTCTTTCTTGAGGATCTTTATGCCAGGGAGCCGTTTTCACGACTTGTTGTCGGTTACGATTTCCACTTTGGCAGAGAGCGGCAGGGTACAGAGCGTTTTCTCAAGCAATGGTGTACTTCAAGAAGAATTGATACTATTATTGTACCTCCGCTGAAGACCGGTGATGTGCCGGTTAAAAGCGAAAGAATTAGAAATCTTCTCGAAAACGGTGATGTTCGTCAGGCTGAATTGCTTCTTGGCAGAAAATATTCAGTTACCGGGGTCGTATCGAGAGGTAAAGGAGTGGGACGCAAATTAGGTTTCCCCACTGTAAATGTCAGGGTTCCATTCTGTAAATTGCTTCCCGAACCCGGAAGTTATGCCGGAATTGTAACCCTTGATGAAAGTGACAGGCGAATGCCTGCAGCTGTATTTGTTCCGGGAAACGCCACCGGTCCGGTTGAAGCACATCTGATCAATCGGATAGAGAATGTGTATGGCTGCGGCACGACCGTCAGCTTCTGTTCAAGGCTGAGAGGTATAGCATCACATGGTTCAATGGGTGAATTATCAGGCCTTATAGCAGAGGATGTCAGAAATGTTAAGAAACTTGCAGAAGAAGAAAAATGGATGGAGGATCCAGAAAGATGAGTATCACCGCCGATAAAAAGGCAGAACTTGTTAAGAAATTCGGAGATGAAGAACAGAATACAGGTAAATCTGAAGTTCAGATAGCGATTCTGACCGAAAAGCTTCAGAACCTTACCGAACACTGTAAGATTCACAAGGATGACCATCACAGCAGAAGAGGACTTCTGAAAATGGTCGGAAAGAGGAGAAAGTTGCTCAATTACCTGAGCAAAAAGGATATTGAGCGGTATAGGACGATTATTAAGGAACTCGGATTGAGAAGATAGAAACTCAATCGGATTACCGGCACACTGAAATCAAATTGAAAATTCAATCAAAGTGATGTTTGTGTGAATGAATTCCTGCAAAGCCGCAGGAATTTGGAAAAAGAAGAGATGGTAAAAGAAAAAATGTCAAATGTAGTGAAATGTGAAATAGCGGGAAGAACGCTTTCAATCGAGAGCGATCGTATGGCGAAACAGGCCAACGGCTCAGTGTACGTAACATATGGTGGTTCTTCTGTTCTTGTTGCGGCAACTTCAGGTGGATTGAGAGATCTGCCCTTCTTTCCCCTTACGATAGAGTACCGTGAGCGAACCTATGCAGCGGGCAAGATCCCGGGCGGTTTCTTTAGAAGAGAAGGTCAGCCACAGGCGAAGGAAATTCTTACAGCCAGACTGATAGACAGACCTCTCAGACCTCTGTTTCCATCGGAATACAAGGAGGAGACTCAGGTATACTGTCTGGTACTGAGTTCAGATGGTCAGAACGATCCGAGTCTGCTGGCGATGGTTGGAGCTTCCGCTTCATTGCTGATATCAGATATCCCGTGGGATGGACCCGTATCATCAGTGAAAATTGGAAGGGTCGACGGAGAGTTCGTAATAAACCCCACAATGCAGGAACAGGAGACAAGCGAGCTTGATCTTATTGTAGCAGTCAAGGGGAATGATGTAGTTATGCTTGAGGGTTCTACGGATCAGCTTCCGGAAGAACTGGTCATGGAGGCAATCAAACTAGCCGCGACTGAAGCAGCCAGGATAAATGAACTGCAGATTGAACTTAAGGGTATTACCGGCAACGAAAAACGACAGCAGGAACGTGCAAATGATGTTCCTCAGGACATGCAGGGAATAATTAATGAAATAGCTTTCCCTGAGGTCGAAAAAGTATATGGAAAAGGTGTTAAGAATGCTCTCTCCGATGCAGGAGATGTTGCTGTTGAGAGCGCCCTTGACCAGCTTGCAGGCAAGTACGAGCATCTGGATGATGAAGCGCAGCTTCGAAAGATAATTTCAAATGCCGTTCATGATGCGGAAAAGTCATTTGTTCGACAGAAACTCCTTGTTGATCGTAAACGTCCGGATGGTCGCGCTGAGAGTGATGTACGCAAGATCACATGTGAGATTGGCGTACTGCCGCGTCCGCACGGTTCCGCGCTGTTCACCAGAGGAGAGACTCAAGCGCTTGTCGCCGTCACACTTGGTGGCGCAAGAGATGTCCAGCGCATCGATGCCTTGATGGGTGAATACACTAAGGATTTCATGCTTCATTATAATTTCCCGTCATTCAGCGTTGGTGAAGTCAGACCAGCCCGCGGACCCAGCAGACGGGAAATCGGTCACGGTCATCTTGCTGAGATGGCGCTTTCTCATGTAATGCCGAAGGAAAAGGAAAATTTCAATTACACTGTAAGAATTGTATCGGATATTCTGGAATCGAATGGTTCTTCGAGTCAAGCTACAATCTGCGGAGGTTCCCTCAGCCTGATGGATGCCGGAGTTCCGGTATCAGATTCTGTAGCCGGTGTCGCGCTTGGTCTTGTAACTGATGGGAATGATTACATTATTCTATCGGATATCGCCGGTGTTGAAGACCATCTCGGTGATATGGACCTGAAAATAGCAGGAACAAAAACCGGTATCACTGCAATACAGATGGATCTCAAAGTTGAAGGAATATCGCTTGAAGTCCTCGGGGAGGCTATGGAAAGAGCCAGAGAGAACAGAATCTTCATTCTACAAGAAATGGACTCTGTTATCAGTAAACCACGTGAATCTCTGAGTGAATACGCTCCGAGGGTATACACGATCACGATCGAAAAGGACATGATTGGCAAACTGATAGGTCCCGGTGGAAAGAACATCCGTGCGATAACGGAAGAAACCGGCGCGGACATTAATATTGAAGATGACGGTACGGTCGTTATCCTGTCAGATGACGCTGAAGCTGCGGACAGAACTCTGGAACTGATAGAACTGTCAACAGGGAAACCAAAGCTTGGCCAGGTATACGACGGTGTTGTTGTTAACATCTTGAATTTCGGAGCATTTGTTGAAATAATGCCTGGAACTGATGGACTGGTTCATATCAGTCAGATCAGCAAAGATAGAGTTGAGAACGTGGAAGATGTTCTCAAACGTGGACAGCATGTAAAAGTCAAGGTAACCGCAATCAAAGATAACGGTAAGATCGATTTGACGATGAAAGATGTTGAACAGAAAAGCTGAATCATCGAAATCTCAGTGATGGATTGTTCTGCAGGATGGGGAACATATGGGAATAGAAGTATTGCTTGAAGTGCTTGAGCATGCATTTGATCTTCCCCTTCCTGCAAGGGCGACTCA
>JAUWJE010000156.1 GCA_030607835.1 Candidatus Fermentibacterota bacterium
CTGTGAATTCGTATCCGGAAGCATTGAAATGAAGCAAAGGGGTCGCGCCGGGGGGAACAGGAATAAATAGAGTGACAGCAGGGCGGAGGGGTTCTCCAGGGATACTTCTTAATCCTGCATTTTCAAATACCGTGTAGCTGCCATATTCAGTCGTGATAATTTCCGGATTATTGAATGTCAGGACTGTGGAATAACCGCTAGAAGGATCAACAGATGAAGCAAGTGAGAACTGAGAGTTAAGAGCGATAAAGAGAAATAGCGCAATCATCTGAGTGATACCCCCTCGACTAAGAGCGGAAGAATCTGCCCCGCTGCACCATGAATACTTATCACTCCGGCGAGAGAAGTGAGAGGTGTTTCTTCCGGGTTTATCTCGATTACAGGCAAACCCCTGCGAAGGACGATCAGGGGAAGAGAACTTGCCGGATAGACAAGCATGGATGTTCCGATAACAAGAATAAGATCACAGGTTTCAGCGAGGTTTAACGCTCTCCTCAGCGCTTGTTCGGGAAGCTGTTCTCCGAAAAGCACCACATCAGGTCTGAGTATGCTTCCGCATGAACAGTGAGGTGGAAGATGCTCAAACAGTTCCTCGTTAATGGGAACTGATGGCGCTCCGCATCTGTTTATGCAAGAAGCGGTTTTGAGGTTACCATGGAGTTCCACTACATCAATCAATCCTGCCTTCTGAAGAAGCCCGTCAACATTCTGCGTCACCACCGGTAATTTCCCGAGTTGATCCTGAAGCTGTACAAGAGCGTGATAACCCGCGTGCGGCTGAATATCTTCATATGCTTTCAGCCTTTCTCCATACCATTCCCACACCAGTTCAGGGTCTTTTCTGAGACCCTCCGGAGAAGCAAGATCCTCAGCCCTGTGTTCGCGCCAGTAGCCATCCTCACCGCGAAACGTCCGGACTCCGCTCTCGCTGGACATTCCGGCTCCGGTGGAAATAATCGGTGCTTCCGCGTCTGCGAGTATTTCTATGATTTCATTAATTAATTTCTCTGATGATAATTCCGTCATTGTCATTCTCATCAGTCTGTTTGACGAATGACAGCAAGAACATCAGTGACAGAGCTTGAGGCACCTTCAGGAACGGAAAATTCAATTCTGAAGATGTAAGCTCCAGACGCTGGTTCATCACCATCTGTATCCAGACCATCCCAAATAATCTGATTATATCCCTCACGGCAGGATACCGTTTTTCTCCATATTGCTCTCCCGGTGACAGTATAAACCGTTATCAGGGCTGTGCCGGATGCCGCAGTTTCAAAATTGAAACAGCGTTGTCCTGATCCCGGATTGGGATACACGAAAACTGAAGAAAGAAGTTCAGTTGATAATCCGGTAGTTGCAAAATCAAGAGTGTCCCGTGTTGAATTGCCCATACCATCCCACACGGCCAGGATGATCCTGTGAGATCCTTCTGCCAGTTCCGGAAGGGTGTATTCTATCTCACCATGTGTATGGCTGTCAGGTCGATACATGAAGTACCGGCTGATATCGAATCCCTGCGAATCCAGACTCATCAGTATCGATCGTCCGGCACCGCCACCCATCACGCAGATACCACTGGAATCAGAGATGGAAGCCCTGAGTGCCGCGTTTCCATGTACAACAGGATTTTCCTCTCCTCTGTGTCCCTCAATCCATAACTCCAGTTCAGGCGGCAGCGTGTCATCAGCATAAATTCCATTATCCACAACAGAAACCCATTCGCGGAATGCGACTTCTGCAAACTCATTCGAGATCCCAACGGCGCTGCCACGAGAGAATGCTCCGGTATCGGCCTGTACAGGCATGAAGAACGGAACCGAGAAATGCCCCTCGGTTCCTGTAACCAATCCCTGGTAGACACTGGATCCGTAATGCAGATACTGCATTACAGTCCCACCAATGCAGGTGAACTCTGTCTCTCTGCCGCTTTCCGAAATGTTCAGAAATGCCGCTGAGTTGCTCCGAAGCGATCCACTGACACTGTTGATCACGCCGCGATGAAGAGAATCTCCGGATACTTCGAAACTGCAGCCGTCAGAAGAGGGAAAAACAGGGCATACTCCGCCGTCTCCGAAAAACACATAAAAACGGTTATTGGAATGATAACTTGCTGCATTTGATACTTTAGCCAGCCAGAGCGACGTTCCCGCGCTCGGATAATCTCCGTTTATGAAAGAGGTTCTGAAGAGATTGGTATAATAGTCACTGAAGAGGTTTGTATTTCCACCGGAATATGTTCCACGGGTTCCTGCTATCGAGGCTATCGCTCCTCCCCCGACCTTAAACGTGAATTCCTCAGCCATACAGTCTGCGGAAATCATGTCAAAATGTCCGACATCACAGGTTGCGAAGATCATTACGGGCTGACGCCCTTCATTATGAATCCTTTGGACATCACTTGATACAAGCAGTTTCTCCATAGCAATCTGGCCATAGGAACCATGTCCGAAGAAAATCACGTTAGCGTATCCCAGAGTCAGTTCCTCTATGAAATCTTCCCTTGCCAGCGGCTTTTCAGGATGCACTCCTTCTGTACTAGTGCCGGGAGGCCATGGGTACTCAATCAGGTAGAATTTCACCCTTTCGAGACTTTTCGGTAAAATTGTATCGGCAAGAGTCTCACAGGCCAATGTGTGTTGTGTTTCATTTTCCGAGTCTCTATTCCACTCATCATCAGCAACAAGAAGAATTCTGTTCGCCCACTGTCCTGAAGGTTCCTCCGATTCGTACTGCATGAGTTTGGAGAGATATGCAGCAAGTACGGGCTGTGAGGAGACTGAAATTCTCGACAGAGGGGTTTCGGGAAGCTCTCCTTCATCGTGAGCGATCACGTAATAATCATCAACATTATCATCATCAGCGCCGATCAATTCAAGATAAACCGGAATCAATGTCGGCGCAGGTGTTACATGCATGAGTGGATCGTACGAACCGTCTCCCACAAGCACAAGAGCCTGCGCGGGTTTATCCCACGAATCCTGAGTGTACCTGAAAAAAGATCTGATCGCTCCGGGATCCCGGAGCCCCTGACCGAATTCATTGTATACCTCACCGGTGGTGACCATGACTGTAGATAAACCTCTCATGCCGTATATGGTCTCAATCGGTTCAGCAGCTTCGAGCAGCTCGTTTGCCACAACTACAGCTATGTCACCCTGAATTCCGGTTCCAATAATCCGTCCTGGTTCGGCCGGCAGCAAAGAGTCAGGAGACAGGTATCCATCTGTTCCCGTGAGCCACAGTTCGGACCCTGACTCAATTTCAAGTGAAACACTGAGCAGTCCGCCGTTCATTCTACCCCTCAGTCTTTTTGTGGCGAATGGATTTGAGACATCCAGAAGACTGTACGAGTCCGCGGCACCCCCCAATGAGAAGGTGTACCGTCCTTGAACAATATCGGTGAATCGCAGTAATCGTCCCGCGGCGTAAGACAGGCGCCTGGGGTAATCAGCCTGGAAGCAATTGAACTGAACTGTTCCGGGGTCATTCAGAGCGGTCACTTTCAGCAGGTTCATTGAAGGGTCAAAAGTAAGCTCCTCGAGTGTTAATAAAAATTCAGTTTTTCCATACCAGGATGTATCGGCAATCAGATCACCGTTGAGCTGAATTGAAACATCGTGACCATAGTGGGAGGTTGAGGTCAGGGAGATTACCAGTCTACCGTCTCCGTCAACTGATGAACTTGAGAAATAAAAGTAACCGGGAATATTCTCGTAAAGCATTGACCATACCCACCCGGTACTTTCCTCACAACCTGCGACCCAGACATAATCCTGTTCCTGCCAGAGATTATGTAAAAGGCTGTCACCCCAAGCCGGAGATCCGTCAGGTGTCGCGTCCAGAGTATCCATTCTCAGCCCATTTTCGCCTCCCCACGTAAGCCAGTAGACATTGTGGGTCGCATAACGGTGATGAAGCCTTTCAGATACTCCTTCATTGAATGTAAACCTGTTCAGATCTTGCGCGAAGAACCTGAGAGTATCGGATTGATCGAATACCCCGTCTCCTCCGTCATCTACTTCAATTGCAATTTCACTAAGTGAATGCTCTTCTCCCGGATCGTTAAGATTGAATTGTGTTCCCGGTCCGGTGAACATCCGGATAGAGCTTGAGGGAACACCGTTTACATCACACCCGGCCTGAGCGAATTCTTCTCCGGTTACTGAATAAGGACCTGTAGAAGAAATGGCAATTCTAACCCATGGAAGTCCCCAGAACGGACTTGAAGCTCGGGTGCTGGAATTCGGCCAGTAGACGACGGAGGGAAGACAGAGAGCGCTGAGAAGCGGATTGTCTATCTCACGGCTTCCACTTCTCGGAGGCCATTCGAGCCGAATATTCAGTTCAGTGGGAATTCTTGAATTGTCACCCGACGCAAATGGCGAAACGGTTACAGCGGCAACGGTTGTTCCGGCTATATGCATTGTGTCAAGCTCAGCATAACTCCCGCGGATGGCAGCAGGGGAGATCAGTGGAATATTCCATTCGGCGTCCAGACCGGAACCGGTCAGGACCGGTGTGACCAGGAATGGACCGGGCAGCTCAACTCTCTGGAAATCTCCCGGTGTACATGTAATGACAGGTTCGCATCCGGGTGGAATGGGAATGAAATACGTTCTGGAAGGAGCTACATAATCTCCTTCAGTAAGGGATATTCCCATGCCGCGTATGGTTGGATACCAATAACCTTCGTATTCAAGGAAAACCGGCTCATCAATGACTACAGAAAATGAGCACCCGTCCGAACCGGAGTAATCCACGGAAACAACGTCTGATTGAACCCGCACATTCAGCATGCATACAACCAACAATATCTGAAGCAAAATTTAACTCCTTTCAGTATGGGATACTACTCAATACTGAACATACGGCGCAAGGTGTCAGGATAAATGAATATAACTCCGGTATTCAGGATATGTTCCCGTGTACTCAGTCCGGAGGATTCATCGGTTCCTGCTGATTATATTCCTCAAATGCTCTGATTATTTCACCATGACTGATAATCCTGCTGAGAAAAGATTCTCTGCTCGAGGGATCCTTAATTCTGTCGGCAGCTTGCATCAGGTCTCGATAAGCCTGTTCAGTCAGCCTCCTGTGCTTGTCAATCCATAAACTTCTACTGGGAGAACTTCGGCACCCTCGATTGATTAGAAGTCTGTAAGCCTGAGCCAGAATCCACAGAATACCCATTCTATCCTTTTTACTCTGTGCCTTTCCCTCATCCTCTGCTCCTTTTATCAGTTCAAGAGCTTCAGCTTCCACCTCCTGCGAAGAATCCACTCTGAGTATTGCATGAGCCAGGAGACCTCTAACCTGAGGTTTTATCTTCGCTGCTCCAATACTCTCCAGAATCTTCAGTGACCTTCGCA
>JAUWJE010000075.1 GCA_030607835.1 Candidatus Fermentibacterota bacterium
AGCAGGACTTCGATCAGTTTGTGTGGGTTTTGAGAGCGGCAGTGATGAAATGCTCAGGAATATGAAAAAGGGTATAACAACCAAGATGTCCCGGACATTCATGCAGAACGCAACTGCCGCGGGTATTCTGGTGCACGGGTGCTTTATGGTTGGAACAAGAGGGGAAACCAGCAAAACCATGAAG
Organism: Candidatus Fermentibacterota bacterium; assembly: GCA_030607835.1. GTDB lineage: Bacteria > Fermentibacterota > Fermentibacteria > Fermentibacterales > JCC-6 > Aegiribacteria. The sequence continues at coordinate 185 of JAUWJE010000075.1, forward strand.
GAGACCCTTGAGTTCGCTCTGGAGATTAATCCTGATACAGCGCAGTTCTATCCTATGATGGTTTATCCAGGCACGGAAGCATACCGTCAGGCTGATGAATCAGGTAATCTTACAGCGACTGTCTGGCGGGACTGGCTTACGGAGGATGGACTTCACAATTGTGTTGTAAGCACGGATGAACTCACATCAGAGCAGCTCGTTGATTTCTGTGATTACGCCAGGAAGAAATTTTACCTGAGACCGCTTTACATTCTCAGAAAGATTCGCGCATGTATGCTGGATGCGGATAAACGAAAGAGGACTTTCAGGGCTTTCTCAACCTTCAGAAAATATATTTTCAGGAGTTCGAGACAGAAGTGAACGATTTCACGAGTTCGCCTGTTCGAGCAAGTGTCATCATTCCCAGTTACAATGATTCTGATCAACTTATTGGATGTCTTGAGGCTCTCGATTGTCAGTCAATCAGAGATAGTCTCGAAATTATTGTTTCTCTTGATGGTGGGAATCCCCTTCCTCCTCAAGTTAAAGAGAAAGCTGATCTGATAGTACAAGGATCTCACTCTGGTCCCGCCTCAGCAAGAAACAGAGGATGGAGAGCCTCCAGTGCAGAGTACATACTGTTTACGGATTCGGATTGCCTGCCTGAAACAGACTGGGCTGCAAAAATGCTCAGTGTACTGGAAGAAGGAGCTGATGCTGTAAAAGGAGCTTACTCAAATGGAGGATCGCTGACTATTCAGAGACTTGCACAGATCGAATTTATGGAAAGATATCGGCTTTTATCAAAACAGGAGGATATTGATCTTGTTGATACTTATTCTGCAGGCTTCAAAAGAGAAGCTCTGGAGCGTGTGGCAGGATTCGATGAGTCGTTTCCAGTGCCTGATCACGAGGATGTAGATCTTTCGTATCGAATGAAAGCCATGGGTATGAATCTTATGTTTGAGCCGGATGCTCTGGTTGCCCATAGGCATAGAGAAAGCTGGGGAGCATACTTCCGAATGAAAGTATCCAGGGGCAGATGGAGAATGAAAGTTCTCAGGAAGTTTCCTGATAAGGCGGGAGGAGGCTCCTATACACCATTCGCACTGAAACTGCAGATCATACTTTGTATGCTTCTTCCTCTCGTTTTAATATTGTCAATAATGGGATATCCCTCATTTGCAGGAGTGTGGGCCGCAGGAGTCTGGCTCGGATGTATCATCATCTCTTCAATTCCTCTTATGCTGATTGCGGTCAGGAATGAATCATCACTGGTTCCCATTCTTCCTGTTTTTGTAATATGGCGTGGGTGTGCGCTTTTTTCTGGGATGCTGTTAGGTATATTTACCGCCGGAAAGGCGGGAGAATGAAATTCGTACCGGTTAGAAGAGCAGATAGAGTTCTCAGTGTGCTGCTGGTCATTGCGGATGCGATTGCGATACCTGCAGCGTTCATTCTGACCTGGTTCCTGAGAACTTCTGTTCTCAGAACCATGCTCCCGGAATTTCACCACTCTTTTCATACTTACATCATGGTTTTGCCGGTTGTCGCTCTGCTGTGGCTGATTTCCTTTGCCGGAGCCGGACTTTACAGACCAAAGCGATATCTTGGAACCCTGGGTGAACTGCAGAAGCTCATGAAAGCTCTTGTATATCTTGCGGTTGCGCTGATGGCGGCAAGTTATCTTGTCCGCATGGATTATTCAAGAATAATGCTTCTCATGTTTATCGGAATTTCAATCCCGGTGGTAACTGTCACCCGATCTCTAGGGAGAAGGATTGCGCAGATCATAGCGCCTTTAAGAGAAGTACCCAAGATTCTGGTTGTTGGCACGGGAGAAGTGGCTTCAAGGGTTATATCAGCTCTTTTAAAACTCCCTGGGAAGGCTCCGGAGATAATTGGTATCGTATCTCCAGGAGATACCGACAATGATGAATTTGAGGGTATACCAATAGTAGCATCACTTGTAAACATGGTTGAACAGATAGCAATTCTGAAGGTAGATGAAGTATTTTTCGCCGCGCCTGAACTTGATCGTTCTGAAATGCTTTCGATAATATCGAATGTTACCGGCAATGAAGTCCATTTTCGACTTGTAACCGATCTGTTTGAGATTGCCATAAGTGGAACAAATCTGGATGATCTGGTGAAGCTGCCAATAATAGAAATCGGTTATGGTGAGCCGGGAATCCTGCACAGAATCACAAAGAGAACAGCGGATATTCTTATATCCATTATTCTGGTAATTCTTCTCTTCCCATTGATGGCTGTTCTGTATCTGATTCTGCAGATAACCTGCAAGGGATCACCGATCTTCAGTCAGAGAAGGGTTGGATTGAAGGGAAAGGAATTCACTCTGCTGAAATTCAGAACGATGAAACCGGAGGCACATGAGTACGAGATTGCTCCGGTATCCCTGGATGATACCAGAGTTACCCGGACCGGGAAATTCCTCAGAAGAACAAGTCTTGACGAACTCCCACAGCTGTTCAATGTCATTCGCGGTGAAATGAGTCTTGTGGGACCAAGACCCGAGATGACTTTTATCGTGAAAGAGTACAACTCATGGCAACGTCACAGGCTGGATGTTAAACCGGGTCTGACCGGAATGTGGCAGATAATGGGAAGAAAAGAACTTCCCCTGCACGACAATCTGGAATATGATTACTACTACATCAGAAATCAGTCACTGATGCTTGATTTTACAATTCTTATGAAAACACTGGTTACGATCTTCAGGGGAAGGGGAGCATACTGATTCTATTTCTTATTGCATCATTAGTCTCATTTGCGCCCGGACCCGGGGTATCCGGATGTGCGTGCGAACCTTACGCATACGCTGATGATGCCGTCTCCTGTCTTGATGCACCCGCAGGACTCGTTCGGATTACGGGGACTGAGTACGCTGTGTATGCAGCTGCAAGTGATGCGGATAATAATGGTATCTATGCTGTTGCAGCAAGAGAGTTAGGTTCGATTCACTGTGGAGCCGGTCTGGGCTGGACTCGATCCGGATCGGATCCTGATACCCTCGACGTATCTGTGAGTATTGCCGAAACACTTCGTGGAGATCCTGTGGGATTCATGGAAGGTGTCTTCGGACCCAGCATTTCCGTTGGAACATCCATTGGATTTGTTCTGACAGATGAAACCGAACCTGAGAACATGCTTTCTGCTTCGTTGGGACTTCAATTTTCGGTTTTTCCGACAGTCGCTATCGGTGTTGATATTTCAAACCTGAGATTGTTCGGAGAGAAACTTCGCGATAGAGAGATCGGGTACGGTTTTTCAACTGTATTTCACAAAGGATTCCGAGGGCACTTCTCAGTTACAGGCAGCAAACCGTCATTCGGCTTCGATCTTTCCATAAATGACTGGCTTTCTGTCAGAACCGGTTCAGATGGATTATCGTGGAATGCCGGTCTTTCGGCTTATTACCGTTCCTTCAGAGTTGACTGGGCAGTCATGCTTGAGAATCATGATAATCGACAGGTTCTGGGAATATCTTTCTCTCCCGGAGGGTTTTAATGAGCGCTTTCGTTTCTGTTCTGCTTGTTCTGCTGGCGATGACTCCCGATTCCACTGATGTCGCTTTGTTGCCAGATGGCTGGACTATGGGTTGGGAATGCCTTGTTTCAGCAACAGGGAATGGTAAATGGGCTGGAAACCATCCTGTAATTGATAGTACCGATGTGGATGCGGCGCTTAGCATAATGGCTGAATCACCGGAAGTTGATTTTCTTGTCACAGGCGCACTCATGAGCGACTCTGCAGGAACATTTGTTTTTCGCAGAGCCAGAGCATCAGTGAAATGGCCCGGTACTCCCTGGATTGGCGCAGGTCTGTTTCTTCATGATCGACAGCCATTTGTTCCCGGTCTCCGGGAACCACTGGTAGAATGGGGCTGGGTGGATATTGATTCTCTGCAGGGATACGGTTTTCAGAGTGGCGGTATTCTGGGATTCAATGGTGAATACTTGATTCAGCAGACAGGTGCTGACACCCTGACTCAATTGAATATTCAATCACCATGGATGGGTTTTGCCGGTTTTTCATATTCACGCGTACATTATCATTCCGAGGAATCTCCACTGGATGATAACATTGTACTGAATGTTCTATCAATCAGAAGTGATTTCAGATATTTCAAACCATGGGTAATTATCGCTGGAGCTGAAGGAGAGAAGGGCAGATGGGCAGTTGCCGGGGAACTTCGCGATTTCAGAAACTTCACTACCGATTGGGGGGATGTTGAAATTATTCCCGCGATTTCTTTTGCCGGAGAGGAGTTCTCAACTCCTGGAGATGCCTTTGTACCGGGTCAGAGATTGCTCAAGCTGGGAGCGTTTCTTAGATCTTTCAGGTACATTGCCAGTGCTGGAATTATCGGTATGCTTGATCTCAACAGCGATAGTCTCAGTGGAGTATCAGTAACCGCAGCAATGGTATCCGAATCATCCGTTACTTGGGATATTCTGTTTGATGCTTATGCTGATGGAGATTACAGAGCAGTGTTTGGAGCTGGAACAGCTGATTCCTTTGCTTCAGCGGGATTAAGAATGGAGATTCTGGAAGACAGTACGAGATTAACCGGTATGGCATCCTGCACACCAAGGGAGGATGTATCGGCGGAGTTTACGGTTTCCGCTGATGTTAGCGGTAGTATGAATCCCGCATGCAGGTTGGATATCTCGACTGCTCTAGGGACGGTGTCAGGTCTGATTGGAATACACTGGGAACAGGGTAGTGACGTGACTCTTTTAATAAACCTGAGAGGGCTTCTACATTGATAAATAAACTGTCATTACTGATCGCGATCCAGGTGGTTCTTATTTCAGGATGTTCTCTATTTGTACCCATGCAAAAACCACAAGAACATAGGGAGCAGCTCCAGCTCTGGATTCCCGGCGCCATCTCTGTACAGGTTCTTTCCGACTGGAACGAATGGGGAGGAATTGAAAGCGCCGGAGAGATAATCAATCCATTGATCGGCAGAATGGAGAAACAGGAAGATGGATTCTGGACTTTGGATATCAGTGAATTAACCGTTGGCTCTTACAGGTATGCATTCTTTGTTAATGGATACAGGTGGATCAGGGATCTGGAGAATCCTGAAACTGCAATCTTCAGAGATCAGGTGGTTTCTGTTATTCTGATTTCTGACTGAGCAGTCTTGAAAGGAAAAAGTTTTTGGCATCGGTGAGATTTGAAGGGACTCTAAGATTTTCTATTGATATTCATAGAAGTCATCTATTTGATCCTGATGGCACACGAGTAAAGGTTAAAGCATGATCTACATCTTTTTCGGGCCTTCTCAGAGAGCTGGTGAAATATGCACGTTAGTGTGATTGGTGTTGTATTTCTTGGATCTCTCACTTTGAGCGCGATTCTTACTCCTGCAGTTAGGCGTATTGCCCTGAAATCCAATCTTGTTGACAGACCTGGATTCAGGAAAAAGCATCTGCTCACCACCCCGTTGCTCGGAGGGCTTTCAATTTACTTCGCATTCGGCATTGCCCTTTTAGCAGGTATGATTCTCTTGAGAGATCCGGGTGCCAGCATGACTTCTCTTAGCTGGAAACCTCTCTGCCTGCTAATGATCCTTGGTGGTGGATTGATGGCGCTTGTTGGCCTTGTGGATGACATACTCGGACTTTCTCCTGGTCTCAAACTGGTACTTCACACAGTTGCTGCGCTTGCTGTGGGATTCATTTTTGTTGTTAAGGGAACCCTCCTCAATATTTTCCTGACAGGCAGCAGCTTTGCCTGGCTTGCAGCACCACTCACTGTATTATGGCTTGTAGGAATCACCAATTCCATGAATCTTCTTGATCATGCTGATGGTCTTGCAGCCGGATCGAGCGCCGTTGCTGCAGTGTTCTTCATGATTATCAATTTTATGTCAGGTAACTATCCTGTTGCTTTCATAAGTGCCGCGCTTGCTGGAGCTTCAGCCGGTTTTCTGATTTTCAACTATAACCCGGCGTCCATTTTCATGGGCGACTGTGGAAGTAACATGCTTGGTTTCGTACTGGGAATAATCGCTGTTCTTGGCGTTTACACGCCCGAAGGTTCCATTCGAGAGATAGCTGTGCTTGCTCCTCTCCTTGTACTTTCCATTCCGCTGGTTGATACAGTGTTTGTACTGAATTACAGAAGGAAGACCGGAAAACCACTCTTTAGCGCAGACAGAAATCATCTTGCTCATCGTCTGATGAGACTTGGACTCTCGCACAGCCAGGCAGTAATAGTATTGATTGTGATTGCTATCCTTATGGGAATTCTGGCCCTTCTTCTGCCTACACTTGAACCTTTTCAGGCTGTATTGGTCTTAGCGCACGCTCTCGGACTTATCGGGCTTTTTTCATTCTTCATCAACCGAGCAGAGAAGAGAAGGAAAGAATGAGGGATATTCCCAGATCAGTAATTATTGTAATTGTCGGTCTGACTATTCTGGGATCCATATTCCTGATTAATACGAACAGCAGAAGCAGTATTCTAATAAAGGAACAGGTTGCAATCGCCGGATCGGCTCTTGCTTTATTTGTCGCTGCGATTGCTCTGATCTCCGGAAGAAAAATTGCATCAAACAGGCTTACTCTACCATTATGTCTGTCCTTCATTCTTCTAATTGGATGGGTGATTTTTCGATTTTACACTGGATCCAGATCCATAAATGCCTTAAAAATGATATACAGTCTTGTTGCTCTTGGCGGAATGGCTGCTGTAATCGCGATGACGTTTACAAAATCCAGCAGGGATATAGTTCTTTGGATTCTCGTGGGCTCTACCTCGCTATTGTCCGTGTATGCTATGCTGCAGTCTCTCGGTCTTATGATATTCCCCTGGGATAGTGGATTGATTCTACAAGCGAGAAGCTCTGGAACCCTGGGCAACGCAAACCTTCTTGGGAGCTTTGCTGTGGCAATGCTTCCCGTTGGTGCCGGATTCCTGCTCGGGAGAAAAAAATTCACAAAGATCCGAATACCACTTTCGCTTATTTTTATCATGCTCTGCGTCGGTGCATTGATCGCAAGCAAGACCCGCGGAAGTCTGATAGGTTTGTTTGCCGTTGCCGCTCTTGCGCCATTTACACCATTCATAAGGAAAAACAAACGTCGATTGATTCTTATTATTCTACTTTTGTTTATTCTGATCGCTGGTTCTATCTCCTTCATGCAGAACAGGATGGAAGAACTTTTTGATACAGAGGGTGGTGGAACACTACAGGTTCGAAAGCTCATTTGGTCCGGTACTCTATCCATGATCGCTGTGAATCCTGTATTCGGCCTGGGACCGGGATCTTTTCAGATACTATTTCCACAATTCAGGAATCCTGAGTATTCTAATCTTGGTGTAAGTCATAATACGCTTCATGCGCATTGCGAGTACCTCGAGATCCTTGTGGATATTGGAATTGTCGGTCTTCTATTATGTATGACAGTCGCCTATTTCTTTATCAGAACAATATATCGAAAGAGGAAAACCCTTCCGGAACCTTCGTTCAATGAAACTATTTTCAGTGAGGACTGGACTGTACTGGGGCTTTTCGGCGGTGTTGTAGCTCTACTGGCGGAAGCAACTGTTTCCGTGGCTCTCAGGTGGCCACCCTCAGCGATGCTGCTGGCCGTACTGTGTGGACTTCTTCTCGCTTCGATCCCGGCAGGATGGAATTCGCTGAAAGGAAAAGCAAAAGCTGGCAGTGTAATGGTTCTGTCCATTACTGCTGTTATTCTTGGATGTCTCGCTTTTCCGTATTACATCTCAGCAATGCAATCCGGAAGACAGCTGTTCGTCGGCAAGGATATGTACCTGATAA
>JAUWJE010000163.1 GCA_030607835.1 Candidatus Fermentibacterota bacterium
GAGTAACGTCCCATCCCACGCTATCTAGAGCACGTAAAAACGTGCATCAGAACACTAAACAATGATTGTACAATTATGGTGCATGAAGCGCTAATCTAAATTCGGACATTCACTGTGCTAACTGCTGAGGTTATATTAACTTCAGTAGAGAGGAGTATAGTGATGTCAGGAAAAAGGGGAAAGAGGTATCCGCGGGATTTCAAGTTTAATGCCGCTCGTCTGGTAGTTGAGGGTGGTTACAGCTACCGAAAGGCAGCTGAGAGATTGGGTGTTTGCACCGAGTCTCTTCGGCGATGGGTCAGAGCCTTTCGAGCAAGCGGAGATTTGTCAGAAGAGGAGTCACCGTCTGCGGGTAAACTTCGGAAACTTCAGCGTGAGCTTGCTGAGCTGCGGATTGAGAACGAGATACTAAAAAAAGCAGCGGCGTACTTCGCCAAAGAGTCCCTGTGAGGTATGCCTGGATCATGGATCACAGGGGCTTCTGGCCCGTATCAAGGATGTGCAGGGCACTCAGGGTAAGCAGGAGTGGCTTCTATTCATGGGCAACCCGTCTTCCTACTGTCCGAGAGAGGCGCCAGATCCGTCTTGATGATCTGGTATCACAATCACATGCAGCCAGTCATCGGATTTACGGGTATCGCAAAATCCACAGGGATATTGTTGATAATGATCTTGAGGATTGCTGTGCGGAGACCGTTCGCAGGGCGATGCTTCGGCTCGGTATCAGGAGCCGTAGAGCCAGGAAGTTCATCATAACAACAGATTCGGATCATGATATGTCCGTAGCAGAAAATCTACTTGATCGGGACTTCTCGGCATCCGGAGTTAATGAGAAGTGGCTTGCGGATATCACCTATGTGTCCACGGAGGAGGGATGGCTTTACCTGGCTGTTGTTCTTGACTGCTACAGCCGATTTATAGCAGGCTGGGCAATGAGTGACCGGATAGATGCTGATCTTGTATGTCAGGCTCTTGAAATGGCTCTTATGCGCCGGAAGATATCCTCATCGTGCAATCTGATCCATCACAGTGACAGAGGCAGCCAATACGCCTCTGAGAAGCTGTCAGGGATGCTTGCTGCGAGTGATATTGAGATAAGCATGTCCCGCAAGGGAGATCCTTGGGACAACTCGATGATGGAGAGCTTCTTCGGATCGCTCAAGACGGAATGGATCGATGGGACTTACGATACCAGGAATGAAGCTGAACTTGAAGTTTTCAAATACATCGAAATGTTTTACAATCCGATCAGGCTGCATGAGAACCTTGAGTATATCAGTCCTCTGGACTTCGAGTTGAAATATGAACAGGAATTAAAGATCAATGGAGAGCAGAGAGCGTGAATCTATACAGTGACTGTCCGTTTTACGTTAAGCGCTCCAAGCAATTCCGACGTACTCCTTTTATAGCATCATTCCAGTCTGGTTGGTTCAAGTTCGATATATGCACTGTGCATATCTATTATGGATCGAACTCAGGAGAAAAACTCAAACAGAGAATTCAGGAGATTGGAGCAATTGCTGAGTACTTGAGTGATCGTGCAGATGTTAGCCTTGAAGAGGATCGTGCACTAATACTACTTGGTGATTTCAATATTATAAGCCCAACACACAGAACGATGCAGGCTTTGCTGAAACACAAATTTAAAGTACCTAAAGCTCTCCGCCGCAAGACCAATGTCTTAGGTACACACTACTATGATCAGATTGCCTTTAAGACCAGGAAAGGTGTTCTTGGATTCATCGACAATGAAAAAAATGCCGGAGTCTACAAACTATTTCGGAATTCTTTCACAAAGGGTCAAGAAGCAGATTACAAAACTGCAATGAGCAAAACGACTGCATTTAATGGTACCAAATACAGTGGAAATTTCACCAAATACTATCGTGATTGGAAGACATACCAACTCTCCGATCACAATCCACTCTGGGTTCGGTTGAAGGTTAATGAGAGCGATGCTTATCTTAAGCGAATGATGGAATAGTGAAGCGTAAATTTGTCCATCATTCATGAGACATACTGTTGTCAATGATTGAGACTTCCAATAACAGGTTTTGCATTCTGACCTTGTAAGCATTGATATTGCAGTAATGAATCACTCTGGCGTGAAGACCTATCGCTATGTAATATTCAATAAGAGAGATTCGAATAGTATTCTCTCTCATGAATTATTCGTTGAACTTAAGATACGACAATTACATATTATCTTACGAAGGAAATAGACACAAGAATCATGGCTGGACACCCTGCTCCTCGTTTTTCCCTGATAATTCCCGCTTACAATGAAGAGGCATACCTCCCCGCGTTGCTTAACTCGGTAGAGACAGCAAGAGCGAATTACATGGACGGCAGCAAAGCAATTGAAGTCATTGTCTCCAACAACAACTCCACCGATAACACAGCAGAGATTGCTCAATCTCATGGATGTGTAGTTGTCAAAGAAGAGAAGCGCATTATTGCAGCAGTTCGGAATGCCGGAGCAGCCGTTGCGAATGGGGAAATACTTTGTTTCATTGATGCAGACAGTCGGCTACATCCGGATACTTTTAATATTATCGATGAAGCTGTCTCAAGCGGGAAAGTAATTGGAGGATCAACTGGAGTTAAAATGGAGCGCATGTCTCCTGGGATTGCCCTTACTTATTACGGTTTCTTTCTGCCAATGATCCTGATAACAGGCATGGATACGGGAGTAGTCTTTTGCAGGCGGAAAGATTTTCAAAAGATGGGTGGCTACAACGAAGAAAAACTCTTCGCTGAGGATGTTGACTTCCTGGTGCGGTTGAAGCTGCTGGGACGCACCCGTAAGCAGAGACTCGCCCATCTAACCTCTGCCAAGGCAATAGCCTCCGTTCGGAAGTTTCAGCAGCATGGAGAATGGCACTATTTCCCGCTCCTGGTCCGTGGTATTTACGCCATGTTCTTTCCATCAAAACGCTTCGAAAAGTTCGAAAAAAGTACTGGTATGGCGATCGGCGTAACTGATATCTTTCTTTTCTCAAACCAGGCTGATGCTATTTGAAAACCATGACAGAATAAGTATTAGTAGAATGATCTTCAGAGCAGGTAACCAACACGCATAATAGAGTTTCCAGATGGTTGAATGAAAGGCAAATTATTGTGAAAGAAAAACTGTTCGACTTCCGACTTAAAAACTTGCTTACAGCATTTGGATGGCTGATCTCATTTGCTTGTATCGGTATCTGGAGATGGTCAGCTACCGGAAGCATTTTCTATGTACTGAATTTTACATACATCGGTGGATCCATAGCGATAGGCATGTTCCTGAATTCCAGTCTAAAAAAACAGTACAAACCCTGGGGAAGAAGAATAACTCATCTGCTCATCGGTTTGTATATGCTCGGTTTTCTGGGATTCGTCGGATGGGAGAATATGCAGATAGAAGGGTTCTTCTTCTATCTGTTCGCCGGAGTCTTCGCAGGCGGAACGCTGCATTACTTTATTGCGAAAATCGTCGGACCGTTTTTCTTCGGCAGGGGATGGTGCGGATGGGCTTGCTGGACGGCTATGATCCTGGACTTGCTTCCATGGAAAAAACCGGTAAACGGCAGACTGCGACATCTTGGAGTAATAAGGTACATACACCTCTTCCTGTCATTCGGATTGGTCTTTGTTCTGTTTTTTCTGTTTGATTACAAACTCGTTGGAAGAGAAATTGCCGTTCTGTACTTGCTTATCGCGGGAAACGCAATCTATTACACCACTGGTATAATTCTTGCCGCGGTGCTGAAAGACAACAGGGCATTCTGCAAGTACGTTTGTCCCATTCCACCCCTGCAGAAAATCGGAGCAAGGTTCTCTATCTACAAACAGGAGATAGACAGCGAGAAATGCACCGATTGTCAACTGTGTGAGAAGAACTGCCCGATGGGCATAAAGCTGCTCGCTTACAAGAACGAAGGAAAAAGAATACTCTCGACCGAATGTATCCTCTGCAATGTCTGCACTGATGTCTGCCCGACAAATGCGATTAAAAGCACAAAACGTTTCGATGCAGGCTTTAAAGAGCAGCTGTTCTTTAAGGAAAAATGATATTGAAGAAGAATCAGACCTTATCCCGACACCATGCTGAAAATGAATATCAGCCAATTACAGGAAAACTGCTGGAGTATTGGAATACATCCAACCCAAGCTGCTTCCCAACTGCAAGCTATTTTGATATTGAAGACCTGCCCGACTGTATCTCAAGCGGAGAAAGATTTTCAAGAGTTCCATGTCTCCTCCAAGATGATGAATCGCGGATCTAGTTTGGTTTCGTGTCCGGATTGAATCTATTGATTCTAGTCACCCCTTCCATAAATCACTTTCTCTGTCACAGAGTAATGTCCTGATGTTATCCTGATAAAGTAAATGCCATCCTGAAGAGGTTTTCCAAGATGATCGATACCGTTCCATACAAGTGTGTGATCACCCGCAATCATACTTTTATCTGTAAGAACGTTCAGCCTCTGACCGATGAGGTTGTAAACACTTATCTCCACATGTTCTGGCTCCATCAGGCTGTATGCGATCGTAGTCTGAACGCTGAATGGATTGGGGTACGTACGTAATGCTTCAAGAATTCCTGTCGACTGCGAGGATTCCTGCTCGATGCCCGATGGATATCCTATCAGCATCAAGAATGGACATATGTCGCTATATCCATAAATTAACCCAGCTACAGCGTATTCCCCATCACCAGTTCCCACCATTGAGTTAGCAACTTCCCATTTTCCGAGATCGTAGATCCATTCACCATCGTAACAGCCAATCGAGTCAGATACGATCAGATAAATATCCCCCAAATGACAACCGATTATTGCATAGCCATTTTCAGTTACGATAAAATCGTTGCCTTCGTCGTAATCATAACTGCTTCCATAATGCTCACTCCATAACTCGGTACCGTTGCAGTCAAAACAACAGACATGAATATTGGGCCAGCCGGGAAACGTGTTTGCCTCGCCTACTGCTTGGTCATTGGTCAGCACAAGATAGTCACTCTCATCATTTTGATAGATAGCTCTGGCAGCATCTGAAGATCCACCCCAAGTGACGTCCAATTCGA
>JAUWJE010000236.1 GCA_030607835.1 Candidatus Fermentibacterota bacterium
AGTGAAGCTGCTTGAACAAGCCGACGCGCTCTCTCTCGCACCATCAGCCGATTCCTATGCATTCAAGACAGATATTAGCGGCCTTCTGCCAGATAACAATCGGATTACCCCATATGTAGCCGGAAACCATCATAAGTATGGCTGCTACAAGAAGAGACAGTCGGATTGCTAAAGGAATTCTGTTCATATTTACCAACCGGAAAACGTAATGAATTGGAGGCGGCGATCGGATTTGAACCGATGAATGGTGGATTTGCAGTCCACTGCCTTTCCACTTGGCTACGCCGCCTTATAACGGGCATCAATAATACATATTCACCGCAAAGAGAACAAGACGGAGCTAATCAATCAACCCAGTCAAGGTTAATAGAAAGCGAACCGGAATACGTCATCGGTCCGAATGGCGTTGTTACGGTCGGCACCGCGATGACAAGTACCCTTCCCAGATGATCCTCATCTCTCAGACCCGAGTCGATTCCACCAATCGCAAGAGCCAGATCTATGAACTCCAATGGTCCCATCGTGCCCATGACTACAAATGCATCAAGGCTTATGTCCAGCGGCAGGATCACGGTCTCGCCTGATCCCGGAACCTCCAGGGCTTCGCTCATGATACCGGAGGCAACCCAAGTGGTGTCGAATGAATCTCCGGAATCTCCATCAAGGTAGAGATCCCACACGAGAGATGTAAGCGTTACCGGTATGATATCCGGTCCGGTCGAACCATCATTGGGATTGAAAATTCCCACATTCAATGTAAAATCCACAGGGCAGCTTCCAGAAGCCCATGTTGCAACCACTTCGGCAACCTGTGTTACTGAAAGATTCTCCAGACTGTCAAGCTGAATCCCGGCTATGAAAAAATCCTCGGTGTTTTCAATCCTGAACTGACACCTTAAAAGAGTAAAGGGGTCATCCGGACTGCAGGCAATTGAAAGAGAGGCAGCGAATACACTCATAGTAACAATCGATATCAGAATCTTCTTTCTCATGCATCCTTCCCTTCAGGTAGTCTTATCTTCAATCTGCTATAGAATATCTAATCAATTCAGTTCCAGAGACAAAACAGTGGCCGCGGCGGTTCTCTGCCGCGGTCACTGTTTTGTGCGCTCTTCGGGGAAACATCTGCTTACATTAATCGGATCAGCCACTGCTTGATCAACTTTCACTTAGACTCAGGTCATGGCAAGCCCGGTATTTCTGTGATAGCTTATTGCAGAACACAACCGATGCAGTGATATTCGTGTAAGAAGATCAGAAATCTGTTTACAGCACTTGTGTTCCGCCAGCGTAACGGGAACAACCGAAGGGATGACTGATCTCGAATCGAATTGAAAAGAAAGGATGGCATCCATCTTGAGTGAGTCATCCAAATGTTTGCGCCAAAGCCCTACCGGAAAATCCACCGTATCATTACAATACAGGAAAAAAATAATTGAACTGGATACGGTGAGGCTCTCATTACCCCATGGAAGGCGCGTGGGACAGCCTGGCCATGACTATGCTCTGCAATATCTGATTCGCCGGATGGAAGAGATCGGACTTGAGTATTTCCTTGGTGATAATTACTCTCTTCCCTACAAAGCCACTCATCCAACCACTGGACAGAGGATCGAATTCACCAACCTCGCAGGTCTTGTACCTGGTACATACAGAACAGCGATGCCGGTGCTTATAGGTGCTCACTACGACAGCGCTATCGATGCGCCGTGTTCAGACGATAATGCGGTTTCTGCAGCTCTCCTTCTAAGCATTGCTGAGATTCTGATGAAACGCACTCTCAGGCGCAACGTTATACTGGCATTCTTTGATGCGGAGGAGTCGCCTTTCTTCCTTACTGATAGCATGGGATCCATTCGGTTCTAAATTGATCACTGCAGGGGGCTGAATTTCGCATGTGTGATTATCCTAGATATGATCGGTCACGATTTCAAGATGGGTATACCTCTGGTAGATTTTCTTATGCCAGAGATTCGTGAACTGCTTTTCGTATTGGGTTCGGAGAGCCACACTCTTCTTCCATCCGTTGTAGAAAAGGCAGCGTCATCTGCCAGACATCTCAGGATAGTCCCCACTCTGACCAGGTATATAGGTGATACTTCAGATCATCATGCATTCGCGGCTGGAGGACAGCCCTATCTCTTTTTCAGCAAAGGCAGGGGGCACCATTCCCATCAGCCGGAGGATACAATCGAATGGATTAACTTCAACAGAGTCAAGAGAGTATTGGATTTTCTGCTCAAAATTGTTGGGCTGCTGGATAAAGCTCATATGAACCGGGGAAGGAAATCAATCGACCCTTCCGAGTTCGAGATAAGATTACTGCGAAAGGCAATTGGATTGCCCTTTCCCTTTCTGCTGAAACTTATGGGATTACGCAAACTGTCCCTGCGATCCAGGGGGGATCTGGATGCTCTTGCCGCGAAACTGTCAGACAGGATAAAGTTCTAACCTGTATCTTAAGGATTCCTTCAATGCAGCTTCTGAAAACAGAACAACAACTGAAATAGCACTAATAAAAAAAGATATTATTATTCGTTAGAGAAATTATCAAAATAGTTTGTCAAAGTTGTGTAACAAAGCTTGCAGTTTTGCCACATTTGAATTTCCATCTAGATCTTTTACTTCGTATACAGACACCTGGCTGTTGAGGGAAACTGACGCTGGTAGGTCACAGATGGTCACCAGTGCATGGTGCGGTTGACTGTCGCATCGGAGCATAATATTATTAATATCGTAGTTTTGTAGTTGTACAGCTACTTTAAAAGGAGGAGTGCTATGAAAATATTGATTGTTTGCTGCCTTACGATGGTCACACTGGGTTTCGCCCAGCCGACTGAGGTAGTGGTCTTTTACTCCGCTTGCGACAATTCATATGCGCGGGACGCGCTGGACAACCTCGGATGGCCCTACACAGCCTATGAAGACTCACAGGAGTCCGCCTTCCAGGCAGATGTGGAAAACGGTGCCGACATTGTCGTCTACAACTGCCCCTCCAACTATGACCCATCATCCCTGGCTGTGCTGGAGACCTATGTCAACGGCGGCGGAAGGCTGATAATGTCCTTCTGGGGCGTGTCGTTTGAATTGGGCTCCGGTCTCTGGGAAGCCTTGGACATGAGCTACATATCCGAATACACGACACCTTTGCCCTTCTACAGCTGGGATGCCTCCGCTGACGGCTTCACCAATCCCAACCTCATCACCTTCCCGCTGACTTTCCTGGACGATTGGGCACGCGATGGACAGAAGGTGGACGCTATCACCGGCGGGTTAATCATGGG
>JAUWJE010000004.1 GCA_030607835.1 Candidatus Fermentibacterota bacterium
GGGCTACCATCCGGAGATGATCCTGGCCGGTCGTCGCCTCAACGACGATATGGGCCGCTACATTGCATCGGAAATCGTCAAGCTGATGCTGAAAAAACGAATCCATGTAGCAGATGACGCAGTTCCATGATCTGCCCCCTGAGGGATAGTTATACAGCCAGAATCCCGGAATGGATATCTCGACGATTATGTGGGTCGGGCTCGATTCGAGTACGCTAACTTCCGGAAGATCACCGGATGTTCCGTAGAAAGACTGCCAGCTGCCTATGCTCGCCTGACCGGATGTCAGGGCGACCGCGGCAACAAGAAACAGAATTGAAAAAGAAATCTTCATCGGTTAATTACTCCTTATGTTTGAATAAATCCGGGATAAATATAGACATAACACCAATATGCAACAAACTTAACAGAATTCATCACATAAGGTCAAGTACCCGCAAGTTTCTGAAGTAACAGAAAACTACCTGATTAAAACAGCATGCCTCGAAAGAGTTCCCTCTTCTGTTGTCAGTCTGATGAAGTAAAATCCGCTGGCAGTCTGAAAATCGGGTGTCCACTGCATAGTGTGATTGCCTGAATCCAGCATCCCTTCAAGAAGAGTCTCGACCATGCGTCCGGATACGTCGTATACGGCAAGCTCAACGCTGCCTGCGTTCGGAATGCTGAAGCCTATGGACGCGCTTACAGTGATCGGATTTGGGGAAAGACGGTGAATGGTGAGCATCGGCGCAAACCCTTCGGCATCCTCAATGCTCTCACCTATCAGTATCCAGATGATATCGTAGTTGTAATCATGAAGGAAAGCCCCGATATGAATCGTCCCGCTTGAAGGCGCTGTGATGTTCAGGATAACCTGGCCTGACGAATTGGTTGCACCTTCCTGGTAGAACGTCATGCCGTCGCCGTAATTGTTAACACCATCCGTAATGGTAACGTTAGCGCCCTCTACAGGGGAACCGCCATCGGTGACCGTAATCGCTATATCCTGATTTCCGGGTAGAATATTGGAAGGGGCGGAGATCTCAAGGGCGCCTGGTTCCCCTTCTGTGTCAAATGTCCAGACATCCATGGCAGGATCACCGAACCAGATATAGCTCCTCGCATTTGAGATACCGCTGCCGCCGTGGTGCTGAATGACAAAAATTGTGGCCGAATTGATTGCCTCTCCAACCCTGTAAGTGCCTGTGTTGTAAAGAGCAATATATATCTGCTTCATATAGTCATGGTTTGGAATGGTCAGAGTGGACTTAGTTGCTCCAAGACTGCCGCTCGCGCCGTGCTCCGCCCACTGCCACGCTTCGCAGAGGCAGGCACCTATCGGGGCGTAATCACCATTATCACAGGCGACGTTGAAAACAGGAGGCATATAATTGTTGGTGAGAGCGTTTATATGGGTAAAATTCCAGCCGGGAGACCATTGCCACCGCATTTTGTCTCCATGCCCTCTGTATCCGACGGTTCCCACTCCACTGTTAATCGCTTCTGAGACATCAGCAGCGGTCCCGCCTTCAGGCGGATAAACTTTGATGAAAGTCACATCACAGAGATTGTAGGGATAATCCGCTACCTGGTTGCAGCACCGGGTGTACTTGTACGGATAATCCTCTTCGTGTGCGGCAAGGACGGTCTCGCTTGGGATAATACCTTCAATTTTTGAATCAAAAGCATAATCCATGTATCCGTCGAGGATCTTTGAAACCTGATTGGTGAGCTGAGCTGAGTTTCCGGTCAGTCTGCCCAGGGCGACATCAGGATAGTTATCTCCGTCTATGCAGGCATAGTAGTAGTCACTTTCGAAAGAGCTGTACTCGTAGGAGGGAAGTTCGGAGTGAGTTCCGACGATACAGACAAAACGGGTTACACCGCTCTGATAATTAGAAGCTATAACGCTCTTAATCTGTGCCGAAGTAGCTGGCGCCACAAGCGCTTCTATCCTTGTATGAAGACCGAGATAGTGGTGAGTCTCGAAGAGATCGGAAACTAGGTCCACATTGTCTTCCGTGCAGACGAATACGTATTCAATACCCTCATCTCGCGAGCCATCGATAGGAGCTGCCGCGTTCTCGAAGGTGCTCCAGTTGATGACGCTCTCCTTCATCATTGGAATCATGGAGGGGTTAACCGGATTGGCCAGTTCACCGGGGACACCCTCAAAATCTACCCTGATGGTGATGCTGCCTACTACTTCCAGTTCACTCGTTTCGGGGTTGAAACGGAAAGGATTAATAACAAGCCTGGCAACGTTCAGGCCTGACCATACACCTTCATTATCCACATTCGCGAATGAAGCCGGAAAGACCTTGCTGCCGCTGTAGAACTCCTCGTCTATTCTGAATGCGAATGGCTCATGGGCCATATCGATTTCAGGCGTCTGCCTGGGAAGAATCTCCATGTTGCTGTACACGGTTGAAGAGACATCTTCAACGGTAACAACAGCTTCAGTTCCGAATGGGAGAGCGAACAGTCTTGGTACTGAAGGGAGATCGGGAAGGCCGATATCACCCTGAGTATAGCATTCGGGGAGGCTGACGCAGTTCCATGATCTGCCCCCTGCGGGATAGTCGTACAGCCAGAATCCAGGAATGGATATCTCGACGATTATGTGGGTCGGGCTCGATTCGAGCAGGTTAACTACCGGAAGATCACCGGACATTCCGTTGAAAGATTGCCAGCTGCCTATGCTCGCCTGACCCGATGTCAGGGCGACTGCGGAAAGTAGTAAAAGAATTGGAAATGCGTTTTTCATAATATGCAGTTCCTAACTGTATAAAGAAATTGCTTTGCAATACTTATTCAATCAGTACATATTCAATATAACCTTGAGAAAGTGAGTTTCAAAAACAGTTATATGAAACTGTATTAGCGAAATGCTTCTAAGGTTTCATCTTGCACTATAGTGAAAAGGATAATTCGAAAGGAGAAAGCATTGAAGGTTTTTCTGATAGTTTTACTTGTATGCGGTACGGCATTTGCCGGAGTACGATTCGGTGGAAGAATTGGTCACTACAGCGGTGATGACCCCAGAACCGGCCAGAGCGCCTCAAGCGCGGTGTATGGAGGGCAAATAAGCTTTCCGCTCCTGAGCCTTGTCGTATTTGAGATAAGCGGAACATACGCAGGCACTGAAAGCGATATCACGCTGTACAATTATCTCGTGACATACGTTAATGATGAGTATGGACATAATTTCGAAGGGGACAGTCTGGGATTAATAGACTACCTTGAGAACGAATACGGATGGTCTCCGGACGATATCTCCTCCCAGATGATGGGAAATTACACAGCAAAATTTCACGATATTGACCTTGCTGCAACAATGAAAATAATGATCCCGATCGGACCTCTTCCGTTGAAACCCTATATCGGCGGCGGCGGTGGAGCGCACATACTATTCAGCGATGCGGATGTTCTCATGCAAGCTGTTAACGAGGAAACAGGAGGGGCAATGGCCATTAGTCCCTACGACCATGTGCATCCGGGAATCCATGGAGTAATAGGCGTGTCGTTTGAACCTCCAATGATACCCATTAGTTTTTTCGGTGAGTACAAACACACCAAACCGCTTTCCTCCGATAACGAAGTCAGCGGAATCAACATGTTCTATGCAGGGATAAATCTGGGGTTCTGATACAAGCCTGGATCTTTGGATAGATTGATTTGCCGGAAGCCACCATCCCGGTGGAAGAGATATCCCACTCTCCTCCGGTGAAGGACGATATCTCTCCACCGGCTTCCCTGACAATAAGAGCTCCTGCCGCCATGTCCCATGGTTTCAAATGCTCTTCCCAGAAGCCGTCGAGTCTTCCTGCGGCAACATAAGCCAGATCAAGAGCAGCCGATCCACTCCTTCGGATTCCCTGTACCCTTCCGAGGAAGTATTTCAGGATTTCAAGATTTACGCCAAGATTGGAAGGCTTCCTGTGATACGGAAAACCGGTGGCCAGGATACAGTCTCCAAGCCTGTCAGTGTCCGTTGTGGATATTGAAGAATCATTCAGCCTCGCGCCTTTTCCGGCGGCGGCGGAGAAAGCTTCGTTCCTGGTTGGATCATAGATGCAGCCTGCCTCAATCGAAGAACCATTCCAGAAAGCAATACTAACCGCGAAGACAGGATATCCGTGAGCGAAATTGTTGGTTCCGTCAAGCGGATCAACTACCCAGAAAGGAGGGTCGGGATACTCGCCGTTCCAGCTCTCTTCTCCAAGGAATCCCGCTGACGGCTCTATCTCCGCGAGACGGATTTTCAGAAATTTTTCAGATGCAAGGTCTGCTGTGGTTACAAGCTCATGATTTTCCTTAAAAGAAACCTGAATGTCGGTGAGGGCATTTTCAAGCAGAATGGCTCCCGCTTCCCTTGCAGCTCTTTCAATCTCAACAATCATGATTACTAATCAGCCCTTCGGTAGTTTCAGCCTCAAATATTTGCTATGCTATCACAACATATTCTAAATTGGCATTCTGAACAGGGGATGGAAAATGAAAAGTAAAAACCTTGTTTCGTACAGTCTTTCTGTCTGGCTTTCCTGGATTCTCGGTGGAATCGCGATCGTCGTGGGAAGTCTGATAATCGTTATCGCGTTTGCCGCATGGGAACCTGTGAAGGGCAGCCTTGTGTCTATTTCCGAGGGAATTTACAGCGCGAGATCCGCAGTGGAGTTCATCGGCAAGGATTTTGGAACATCATCATCTCTTGTTTCGGATTTCAGTAATTCCATCAGAAGAACAAGCGAAGTTATTCACGAAACATGGGTAACCATCAACAGTATAAGGGAAACCACGGAAGACGTGCGCTATCTTACTCTTACGGTTGCACAAAGCATAGAGAACCTTCCTTCGCCAGTTCTGTCCCTGATCGGCGAGGATCATTTTGCGGAAGTACTCTCCAGTCTGGGTAACACATATTCAACATCAAGTCAGACAATTGTTGGAATGGAGCATCTGTCAGCCACTCTGCAGCCGATGGAACCTCTTCTTGAAGAAGTAGCGAACGGAGTCGACTCTCTTGCAGGAGACCTGTTCAGTACGGAAGAAGCATTCAATGAAGCTGTTGAACATCTTGAAAAAGCTGCTGAAACGATCGAGTCAGCGACTCATTCTTCAATTCTTCCACTGATTGCTGCTGGAACAGGATTGATTCCGCTTCTGGTGGGATTGTACCTGATTATTCAGGGAGTAGCTCTCAGGAGACTCTATCTGGACAGACCTGTTAGCGAAGAAACTGGCTGAAAATGAATACATTTCCAATTATCATACTGTTTCTTGTCTCTCTTCTGCACGGAGGGAGCATGTTTCTCGTTGAGACAGAGGACATGCATATTTCAGTAGGTCAGTACAGAAGCGTCAGATTTGCTCTTCAGGAATATCAGGCTGACAGCGCCCGGCTTTCCGGATCGATACAGGTAATTCCTGATACTTCTTCTGTAGAGCTGCTTCTTTTTCAAGTGGACGATTATTTGCGGTGGAGGAATAGAGGTGTCGACGTTGACACCCTGGATTGTCTTTCCATCTCGTCCGGAGAATTTGATATGAATATCTCCGGTTTTGGAAGTATAGTTTTTGTTATCAGCAATAGGGGAAATTATCAACCGGTAACAGTATCGTTTGATATTGAGGTTCTTTTCAGAGGAAGCGGTGAATCAGGCGACCCCCTTCCAGCAGCGCTCAGAACAGCGCTGTTTGTTATGATGATGGGAGTTATCGCAGTCGCGGTTGGAGGGGTTATTACAAAATATGTTGTTGCTCACAAGAAGAGGACTTGACGAAAAATTCAATCTATATATACTCATATTCCGACAGGAATAGGGGGAAATATGCTGATATCAACTAGAAGTAGGTACGCGCTAAGAGTTTTGGCGCGTATGGCAAAGATGATGGAGGTAAAGAGAAACAGCCCGGTATCTCTTTCACTGTTGTCAAAACAGGAAAATATATCTGTTCGATATCTCGAGCAGATATTTGGTAAACTGAGAACAACCGGAATAGTTAAAGGTAAAAGGGGACCGGGAGGTGGATACGTTTTTGGGATTGCGCCAGCGGAAATAAGTCTTTTCGATGTTGTAAGCGTTCTCGAAACGGAATTTCTCCCTGCTTCATGTCTTTCTGAAGGAGTAAACTGCTCCCCATCAAGAAATTACGAAGAGAAGCGGTGTCCTCTTGAAGAGTCTTGCGTAACCAGACCTCTCTGGCTGAACCTTAGAGAGATGTACAACTCCTTCATGAAGAATCATTCCCTTGCAGATCTGGTCGCAGGGGATATTCAATGGGGTGAATAATAATCATGTGGAAGTATTCAGAGATATTAATGGATCATTTCATGAATCCACGCAACGCTGGAGAGCTTGATAATCCTGATGGCCATTCTGAAGTAGGTTCTCCGCAGTGTGGAGACGCTATGACGCTTGATATCAAGGTGGATGATGATGACAGAATTGCCGATATCAAGTTCATGACTTTCGGTTGTGCTGGAGCTATAGCTGCGGCCTCAGCCCTTACAGAAATAGCTAAAGGGATGACTCTTGAAGAGGCTGGAGGAATAAAAAACAGCCAGATTGTTGAATTCCTGGGAGGTATGCCCGCCGAGAAATACCACTGCTCGGTAATGGGTCATGACGCACTGTCAGAAGCGATCAGCAATTTCATCACCAAAAGAGACGCAACCGCAGCTGCCTTTAAAGAGATACTGGATGAGGTTCCCACCGAACTCAGGAACATTCTTGGAGACAGGACAATCAGTATTGTGCACGTTCATCCGGGACGGGTTCGAATAAGTAATGTTGGCACAGACAGACAGAAGGTTGCTGAAATACTTGAAAAGGAACTTCAAAACAGGATCGGGGAAACAGTTGAAGTGAGGATTGCCTGATGAAAGTCTATCTGGACAACAACGCGACTACCCGGATGGCTCCTGAAGTTCTTGATGCAATGATGCCTTTCTTTAATGATCAGTACGGCAATCCATCAAGTTTTCATACATTCGGCAGTAATCTCATGGAGTACATAGAAAAAGCCAGGCAGCAAGTCGCTGATCTAATCGGTGCTGATCCTTCAGAAATCTTCTTTACATCAGGAGGAACGGAAAGCGATAATACCGCCCTCTTTTTCGGTGGCGAGACAGATCCCGAGAAGCCGGGGCTGATAACGTCGGTTGTGGAACATCCTGCAGTTCTTAAGACTGCCAGATATCTCGAGCAAGCCGGGCATCCTCTCGGTCTGGTCAAGGTGAACAGCAGCGGTTCGATAGATCTGGATTCTCTTGAAGATCTGGTGAGCGGGAAAACAGGTCTCGTGTCCATAATGAAAGCGAACAATGAAACCGGCGTCATTATGCAGATTAAGGAAGCCGCTGAAATCACCCACAGGGCAGGAGCCCTTTTCCATACAGATGCTGTCCAGGCGGTCGGCAAGATCCCGGTTGATGTGAAAGCGGAGGAGATAGATCTTCTCAGTCTTTCAGCGCACAAATTCCACGGACCAAAGGGTATCGGAGCGCTTTATGCCCGAAAAGGCATAAAACTGAAGCCATTTATGCATGGGGGACATCAGGAAAAAGGGATGAGATCAGGAACCTATAATATCGCGGGAATCGTCGGGCTGGGAAAAGCCGCGGAGATGGCAAGGAATTTTATTTCAGAGGAAGCGTTGATAACATCTGCTCTTCTGGAAAAACTTGAATCAGGTATCCTGAAGGGTTGTCCCGGGGCCGTTATAGTGGGAACTGAAGCAGTAAGACTCCCCAATACGGCAACAGTGCTTTTCATAAACGTGGAAAGTGAAGCCATTCTTACTTTGATCGACTTTGCAGGGATCTCCGTATCCTCAGGATCCGCCTGCAGTACAGGGAGCAAGGATCCAAGCTATGTTCTCACATCAATGGGGATCAGTGTCGCTGACGCGAATACCGCGATACGCTTCAGCCTCAGCATGTACACATCGAATGAGGAGATAGATTACGTACTTCAAGAGCTGCCTCCGATAATAGAAAAATTGAGAAAAATCTCACCTTACGCTTAATAGGGAACACGCACCAGAGCGTGCATGTCCCCTAGTCCCGTCCCTGTTAAGGCACAGGCATTGTCCAGGCAACTCCTGCCGAGAGACTGTATTGCGTATTTCCACTGAGTCCGGCTCTCATCGAAACAAAAAGAGCCATCCTATTAACAGAGTAGGTGCTTAATGTCGCCGCAAGACCCAAATCACCCGAGGTAGTGCCATCCAACCCGCATATAATTTGAAGATCACTTGTAATGTAGCTGGCTCCTCCGGCGGAAAATTTCATGTAATCTGTAATTCGTCCTTTGAAGGGATTACTGCCTCCATTAAGAACGTAGGAAGCTGCTGTATGCAGCTTGAGAAGCCGGAAAGTAGTACTTGTCGCTATTCCGAAGGCAAGTTCCGAACCGGTATCTCGCCCCTCGCTCCCTGTGGGCAGAGTAATCAGACCCTTGAAAACCAGAGCAGATCCTCCACGCGCAGTTTCATACAGCCATGTACACCCGGCTGAGATATCACCAAGAAGATTTCCATCGAAAGAGGAATCGTCCAAATAGATCGGTATCTCACTGCCGAATTCAAGATTATCGATACAGCTCCAGGTAATACTTAAAGGAAGAAGAACATAATTTCTGCCATCCTCTTTCATATCTATATACTCAAGCTTTCCCTGAACCCGGAGAAAGCCTCTCTGTAATACGCTTGATCCCGGAAGGAAGGGATAACCGCTGAGGCCACCCTCTGCCGAAATTCCCTGCTGGGAACCCTCAGCTTCAATTACAAAGGGAATAAGCATGACGACAAACAGTAATATCAGTTTCATATATCTCCTTCTAGTTCAGGTTGACTTGGGAAGATATGCAGAGAATCTTCCAGATGTCAGAAACTATTCAATTCTCCTTTCATGAGAAAGGCAAATTACATGAGATGGAGTGAAGCGGGTTTAATCCTGCTCTCGATTGCTGTTCTTGCCGGACTATTTGTGATGGTTACTCAGGAGCAGACCCTTCGACTATCCGATACATCGCAGGAAGAGCCAGCGATTGACCCACTGAGGCAGATTGAAGAAGAATTTGCTGCAATATGCTACGGCTCCAGTTTCAGATCACTATCCTCAGCGACGGGAGATACGCTTGTTCAGTCAATGGATCTGCTCAGCACCATACCCATGCATCAGGCGAATCAAATAATAACCAGATCGCTTGCCCGACATGGTTTCAATCACGTGGTAACGCTTACCACACCGGACAGCGGACTCTCATTTCTCTGCCTCACCTCCCAGAACCAGCCTCTTCGATTTGAATTGAACATCACTACAAGATAGAAGAAATACAAAAAACACACCTTGTTGACAGATGCCATTTTACTCGGTATTCATCGGTTCCTGTTGTATTCATTATATTCAGGCAAATTCGATTAAGTATATACGTTCACAAACCAGCTGGATATCATGTTCCAGCTGTATTTTCACGGAATGTCGAGATAGACAGACTTCTGCTGAAGGCTTCTCGGAGGTTGTTACATATGAATAAAATCGCCAAATGGCGTAACTGGACTTCTATAGCTCTTTTCACCGCGTCACTTCTTATGGTGTGGCCTACGATTCGATGGTACTCTCTGCCTGCCGAAGAACGGGATCGTGCTGAGGCAAGTGTTCAGCCGGAAACAGATAACCCTCATCTCAGAGCCGTTCTTGACAGCATTCAGAGTGAAGGCGGAGAAGAGCTCATCGAGGAGTACAGAGAACTGTACCAGGAGCGGGAAGGTACGATAAAGCTTGGACTGGATCTTCAGGGAGGCATGTACCTCGCTTATATGGTTAAGCCTACTCCCGGACTGGATGAGCAGGAAGCAATTGATCAGGCTCTTGAGGTTATTCGGAACAGGATCAATGAGTTCGGTGTATCAGAACCTTCCATAACCAGACAGGGAGAAGACAGAATAGTCATTCAGCTCCCTGGAGTTCGAGATCCCGCGCGTGCGCGTGGCATCGTTGAAAGACAGGCCCTGCTTGAGTTCAAGCTGGTTGCCTATCCGACGGAAGAGCACCCCACAACAGCAAGTGTTCTAGCCCTCAGAGCGATTGATAATCTTTTAACATCCCGCAGTGATGACCTTGGCCCTGCCCCACTGGATAGTCTTATTGGAAGACCTTCGGATTCCCTTGAAACAGAAACTTAGCAAGTTTCTGAAGCTGCTCCAGATTCGATAAGTCAATCAGTCGTTCCGGAAGGATTTTCTCTTCCACAGCCGAAAGATATTTCTTCAGAACAGGAATCACAGGATATAACCCTGCCTGAACTTGATAGACCTGGCAGCCTGTCCAGCTTGATCGAGATAGCTCCGGAGAACATAGCCCGAGCAACAATGAGCATATCTCCGGGAGACTGGCTGGTTCATACAGGGGACAGAATGGACCAGCTCAATGATATCATCAACAGAACAGATGTTGATTCAATATTGGAGGAAGCCAACCTCGCCTTTACATTCGGCAGACTTGAAGAAACTGTTGATGGTTCTTTCCGAGCTGTTTACCTTCTGCCCAGGGACATGACACGTGGCTGGGAACGTAACGTTGATCAGGTGAATGAAGACTATTTCCTTACCGGAGCAAGTCTGACAGATGTTAGAATTCGAATGGGAAGCGCCCAGTCGCTCGACAACAATCCATATCTCATAGTGGAATTCGATTCACAGGGAAGAGATAACTGGGAGCAGATAACCGGTAATAACGTTGGCAAAAGAGTTGCCATAGTTCTTGATGGTACTGTGTATTCCGCGGCAACAATCCGCGAGCGCATATCGGGCACCGGGACAAGACTGTCCGGAGGATTCACAACCGAGGAAGCCAGAGATCTGAGACTTGTTTTGAAAGCGGGATCACTTCCAGCGGAACTGGAGATTGCCGAAGAACAGACGATCGGCCCCAGCCTTGGTCAGCAGTCGATCAACAGAGGTATGATCGCCGGAATAGTCGCTATTCTTCTCATTGCAGCGTTCATCATTTTCTACTACGGAACCGGGGGCATAATTGCAATAATGGCCCTCATATTCGATATGCTCATCATCATGGGAGTTCTCTGCTTTCCCGGACCCCTTGCCCAATTCGGGCTTAAAGGACTGAACGCTACGCTGACGCTTCCAGGAATTGCGGGTATTATCCTTACAATTGGTATGGCGGTTGATGCCAGCGTACTCATATTCGAGAGAATCAGAGAAGAGAAACGAAGCGGCAAAGGCATTCGCGCAGCCGTAAAGGCAGGATATTCAAGAGCATTTGTGACAATTCTTGATGCGAACCTCACTACACTTATTACCGCACTGGTTCTGTACAGATTCGGAACAGGTCCTATCAAAGGATTTGCTGTTACGCTTTCAATAGGTATTCTGGCCAGTATGTTCTGTTCTCTTGTCTTCTCACGGGCTTTCATAGAGTTTCTTCTTAGGAACAAGAAAAGAATGGACCTCAGCTTCGGCAGGTGGTCAATTCTCGGGAAAAAGCATTTCTCATTCGTTGAAATGCGAAAGAAAACCTATATCATCTCCGCGGTTGTTCTACTTATTGGAGCTGGTGCATACATTATAAACGGAGGTCTTGATCTAGACATTGATTTCACCGGCGGCCTTGAGACGAATGTAATCAGCGACACAGAGATCGGTACGGATGACCTGAAGGACATGCTGACTGCTTCAGGGCTTCAGAGCGTGCAGGTACAGAAGCTCATGGATTATGAAGGTGACGCAGGAGAAGCGGCTTATGTCATTCGCACATCGGAGACCGACAAGGAGGTCGTCTACACCGCGCTTGAGGTAAATGGGTGTGTTCCGATGGAGTTCGAAGCCGGTGCTGAAGACCTCTCCTTTATCAAGCAGATTGGCCCCAGAGTCGGAGAAGAACTGAAATCCAAGGCGCTCAATGCCATTTTCATGTCAATGATATTTATCGTCCTGTATGTCTGGTATCGTTTCCAGTTCAAGTGGGGTGTTGCAGCGGTAGCGGCGCTTGCACACGATACCCTTATAACGATCGGAATCCTCGCGTTGATACGGCTTGATATCTCGCTGACGATCATTGCGGCGATTCTGACCATTGTTGGTTATTCCATCAATGACACTATCGTTGTCTTTGACAGAATCAGGGAGGACAGGCGTCTGAGAAAAGGCAAGAACCTTGCCGAGACCGTGAATATCAGTATCAACGAGGCTCTCAGTAGAACTGTTATCACATCAGTGACTACGTTCATGGCAGCCTTCATACTCTTCTTAATCTCAGGCGGAGTGTTGTCACAATTCTCATTAACGCTGATGATCGGGATAGTTGTGGGAACCTACTCGTCGATATTCATAGCCAGCCCGATAATGGTAGACTGGCATGCAAAGATGAAGAAGTAACAGGTAATATCTTACCAGGACGGGCGGGAACTATTCCCGCCCGATTCCTATTCTTACTACAGCCTTGGCTCCACCCAGAGTTTTACTGGAGCCAAATGACAATGTTCCACCGTGCAGATCAATAATCCTCATCGCAATTGCAAGCCCAAGCCCGGTTCCCCTGCTGGTATGACCTTTTACGAAAGGCTCTCCCAGTTGATCAAAGATTTCAGGATTGTACCCTGGACCGTCGTCGGCAATAGAGACCTGGGCTGAATGCTCTTTATCGTCAATAGATACAGTGACAATCACCTTCGAGCTGGCATGCTTAACGGCGTTCCGGATCAGGTTGCCAAATACTCGTGCAAGCAGTGATCGGTCGCCGATACAGTTTCCACTCCCATTCATCTGAATTTCTATTTCATCACGCGCCCAGGATTCAGCCTGAATGAGATCACTGCATATCTCCTCAAGATCCACTTTCTCCTTCTGAATTTCAACTTTTCTCTTCAACTTATTAAAGGTAAGAAGTTCTGTGACAAGCATATCCAGAGCGACTAGATCTTTATCCATCCTATCGATCATTGAAAGATTACCGTCATTTGAGTCTTCTTTGATTAGTTCCAGAGCAAGTCTCATACGGGCCAGGGGAGTACGCAACTCATGGGCGACAATTCCAAGCAGTTCCTGATGGGATTCAAGGAGACTATTTATCTGTCCAGCCATACTGTTGAATGTTTCTCCAACTTCATCTATCAGATCACCGTTTTCTTTTGCGTGAAGTCTGACTCCAAGATTGCCCGAGCCAAATTCTGAAGCCGCCCACCTGAGCTTTGAAAGACGTTTTCTAACAGGCCAGAGGGCAAAGTAAAGAACTAAACCTTCCGTAAAAAGAAGTAAAATAAGAATGAACCAGAAACTCTGGCGGACAAAACCCAAAGCTCCTCCACGGGGAGAAACGGAGATGTCAATTCGCCAGGGGTAGTTATGAGGTAGACCTGGCAGCCGCACAAAACCTTCGAGAGGACTGATTCTCTGAAGGTGCCCCGCGTTGGCTACTACTCTGACATCGAGATCAAGAGAATCCGCCTTCGATATTATATCGTTGCGACCATGAAGCTGTGAAGAAAGAACAAAACCTCTGAACTCCTCTACACTGTTCCTGTAGGAATTGACCTGAGCAGGAATGATCTTCATCACAGCGAATACAGAGAGAATGAGAGTCATGACCACACAGATAGCGAGAGGAAGGTATACTCGGAGAAATAGCTTTCTCATGATGATTCTTCCGGAACAGCAAGAACATAACCGACCCCGCGGACTGTCTTTATCAGATCGTCTCCCTCGGAGGAGCTTTTCAGCTTCTTTCTGAGACGGGAAATAATTACATCGACTGACCTGTCGAAAGAGTGAAAATCAATGCCCCTAAGTTCTTCAACCAACTGGCTCCTCTCCTGAACTCTACCCGCTCTCACTGCAAGAAGAACAAGCAGGTCGAATTCGGTAGTGGTCAGATCAATCCTTCTGTTTTCGAAGACAACCTTCCTTGATGGAACATCTATGTGGAGATTCCCTTTTCGAATAATTTCCGCGTTCTCATCAGCGGAGCCCCTCCTGAGCAGGGCTCTGATTCGTGCAAGAAGCACTCTCGGTGTTACTGGTTTTCCAACATAATCATCAGCCCCCATCTCAAGCCCCACTACGACATCAGTATCATCCTTCATCGCTGTCAGCATGAGAACCGGACCTCTCCAGGAGGCTCTCAAATCCCTGCATATATCCAGGCCATTGGCATCGGGGAGCATAAGATCAAGAACAACAAGATCAGGCTTCTTCTCTAGAACGGATGCTACCGCGTTGGAACCTTGGTGCAGGGTATAGACTATGAATCCATGTCGTTCAAGGTATTCCTTAAGAAGAGAAGCGAGAGATTCGTCGTCCTCGATAATGAGAAGTTTATGATTAGCAGTCAATTTATTTCCTCTCAGCTCGTTGACTGATGTATATTATAGTGAACTGAATACACAAACCAATATGAAAGTATAAAAGAAAGACTGGAGAAAATGCTTGTATCAACGGTTATTATCGCGATTGCCCTCGTTGGTTCCAACGAAACGGAACCAGTATATGTTCTTGATCATCCCGGAATAGCTTTTGGTTGGCTCTCCGAGGAACTTAATCCGCCAGTCGAAGGAACATTGACAGACGAAGCAGGAGTAATAGCAAGTGGGCCAAATGCTTCCGGAGTGGACTATCATCTGTATTACTGGCAGGAAGACCTTGCTCCCAATACACGAAAAGATGAATGGCTTGTAGAAAGATTCAGATCGATTATCTCTCCGGATCTACTTCCACAGATACTCCAAGGTTCGCCGGAATGGACGGAAGGAAGCCTTGCGTCTCCATTCAGAGATAGCGGCTCTCTGGGTCTTGTCCCGGTTATGAATTTCAACATCATAACAGATGATGGAACACTCATGGGCATGGGAAAAACATGTGCGATCTTCTGTAACGGTTACTCTATACTCTTTTACGGAATCGCACCGATGTCATCTGATACCGATATAAGAGCAGATCTGGATAGAATGATATCACTGATGTATCAGATGGAGAATTAACTACCTTCGTTTCATTCCAACACTGTACAGTAGTCTTCCAAGCGTTACAGCTACTACAGAGTGAACAAGAAGAATAACAGCCTGTATAAGCCCACTTGGATATACAAGACACAATGTCATGATTCTTCCCACAGGTGGAACTACTACCTGAAGCCATGCGGAGGAAGCAAAAAACGAAGGTATACTAGTCAGAAATCCAAAAAGCATCAGAGTGACAAAGAATAATGACCCCGCTGTACCGGAAGTAATTAGACCCAGAAGAGCTCCTGCGGATACTGCCCAGATAACCGGTACATATAGTTCCGCCAGAACCTGAAGCCACGGGAATTGATCTATATCCGGAAGGGCAGCGATCACAGCGCCTGTGGTAAGTAAATACATAATTGTGACAACTGACAGAGCCGCAAGAAAAGGACCCCAGAAACCTGAGGCTCTGCTAACCGGAAGAGAGAGAGAGTTCCGGAACCAGAATGATCCCCAGAGTCTAGAGAAGAACAGGCACGAATTAACCCCCGCAATAAGAGTCAGCAGAAGAGATGCGTTCCAGATGGCTAGAACAGTTCTCTGTTCCATATCAAATATTCCAGTAACTCCCTGAGCTGAAAGGTAGGCTTCCGCGTAAACCATGAAAGCGAGCATAGGTGGAAGAAGCAGATATGGTCCCACCCATCTTGTCCTGAGAAGAAGAAGAATGCTGCTTTTGTAATGGAATGACATCCTGCCGTTCATCAGATATCCATAATTCTATCCGCTTTTTCAAGAAGCGGAGACATTTTCTGCACAAGAGCCAGAACAGCCGCATTCTCAACTGCGGGGAGTATCAATGATAATGCAACATCAACGCTCGAATCGGAGACATTCCGCAAAGGCTCATCGAGAATTACGACCAATGGTGATGTGAGGGAAACAGGAGCAAGCGAGAAGAGCTGGAGCTGTAAAAGGTTCAGCTTACCCGGATAATTCATGTAGACATCCAGAAGTTCCATTCTTTCGCACCAGTCATGAACATCATCCTTAACCTTTCTTGAGGGAACTCCTCGAAGCAGAGAGATCCTCTGTTCCAGTTGGGTGCGGATAAGGATATCCGGAGCGTAATTGAAATTCTGAAAAACAAAAATAGATCTTTCTCGCGATCTCATCGAACCGGGCTCTGCTCCCAAGATCCTTATGGAATCTCTAACAGGTCTTCTGATACCGGCAAGGCATTTCATCAGATCGCTCTTGCCGCTGCCAGGCCCCCCGACGAGTGCTACCAGCTCACTATGGTTGACTTCAAAAGAAAGATGTGGTATTCGCGGTGGGTCGGAGTAACCACCGATCGAAATGTATGGAGCCATAAGTTCCCTTCAAAATGAAAACCTGAGACGGATAGATACCCCATGAAGAGCGTTACGACCACCCTACTGCTTATTATACTGCTCGCAGGATGCACTGAAAGGGAAAGATACGCAGAACGTTATCTGGATTCGGTTGACATTGTTCTGCATCAGAATAGACCGGCTGAAGTAAGCGGGTTTCTGAAAAAACGATTCGAGCCTGGGGACGCACTTGAATGTCCAGATATGACAGGAATAAGGGAAATAACATTCAAATGCAGTGCTGACGATTACACCTCTCTTTCGAAGAATCTTCAGGAATGCCTGATTCCGGTAGTAATCACAACCGGTATGTCTGACGGGATTCCTTCGTTGGAATATCTGCAGGACGGCATCATATGGAAGCCTAACTATCAGTGGTCCATTCGCGAAGGTTCATGCACATTTACAGCTACCGTTTCAATTATTAACTCTACAGGAAGAGAATGGTTTTCAGAAAGCATTGTGATGATGGATATCCTGAATGAACCGGTCTGCAGACTTTCTGATACACTCATCATCCCAGGGGGAGAGCTTGAACTGGGGTGGTGGCATGCTGAAGGAACCTCCCATTCACTGACTCTTGTATATGGATGGCCAATAAATGCGGAGTGGAATCAGTTGATTCCCTGTCATGTACCGGATGCGGGAAAGATCATACCTGTGGGGGAAGAGACTCACGAATGGCCTGGCAGAACGGGTGACACCTTATGGGTTCAAGCTGAACACAGGGTTGAATTGCGCGAAACCATAGGACAGAACCCTGACGGATACAGTTGCCTGCTTGAAATACGTAATTCATCAGAGAGGTATATGGAGATTAAATTCTCACATCCGGATATTCTCCCAAGGGGAGCTGAATTCGTGGAAGTGGAGAGTTTCCCCGCTGTTCTGGAACTCTATCCCGGAGAACAGACGATGCTGAAATATGATATAGTTTACGATGTATCATCTTGACCAATGGGTATTTGTTTGGTTAGTATAGCGGCCCAACCCAAATATACGGTGCGCCCGTAGCTCAATTGGATAGAGCGTCTGGCTACGGACCAGAAGGTTCCGGGTTCAAGTCCTGGCGGGCGTACCAGCCAATTACACGAATATACATCTCATAATCATAGCTATAGTGTTAACTAATAAGGTGTTATCGTCAATAGTATGTTCTGAACATTGTGCCACGTATGCATTATTCAGAAAAGCTTGCCATAGTGACAGGACTCAAACAATGAATCCTCTGGAATACCCGGGGCGGTTCATTCTTACCGACACATGCTGGGACAGAGATGGGAATGCTCAACCGATGCCGAAGATCGATCCTGCTGATATACATGGTGTTGAAAAGCTCTTTGCCTCTCTTGTTTTCAAGATGCTTCTTGAAGAGAACATGATTTCGGAGGAGCTTGTGGATAGTATGAACTCCTGGAAGCACAGCGGCTTTAGTGTTCACTGCGGTACTCCGATAAATGCCGATGACACAAACGGTCGTAAGATCCTTAGCGAATACATCTCAAGGGCACCTATCTCCCTTGAGAGGATGAGCTTCAACAAGGATTCACAGACAGTGGTCTACAAAGGTGAACACTTTCACCCCACTCTTGCACGGAACTTCGA
Source organism: Candidatus Fermentibacterota bacterium (assembly GCA_030607835.1). Classification (GTDB taxonomy): domain Bacteria; phylum Fermentibacterota; class Fermentibacteria; order Fermentibacterales; family JCC-6; genus Aegiribacteria. Next base: position 17,942 of record JAUWJE010000004.1, read on the forward strand.
TGTTTCTGATCCCCTTGAGTGGATAGCGTAAATAACATCCCACGCAGAAGACAACTATGGGCAACTCTTCTCAAGAAAGTCTGGAACGTTGATGCCCTGAAATGCCCGAAGTGCGGAGGACAGATGAAGGTTATCTCCTTCATAGAACAGTCGTCTGTTATCAGGCACATCCTGAAACACCTCGATCTCTGGGAGGATCCCAGACCTCCGCCTGAATCCCTGGAAATGGTGTGTGAACCCAATGTGGATTACGTTCCATGGCAAGATTATGTGTCCGAGATAGAGGTTGGATAACAATTCACGGCTCCGACTTCAGGAGGCACGTACACCCTTCTACAGAGTTTCCTGTACAGATCTGTGGCAACGATGTTTGTCTGCGTGTGGTTCAGGTCGTATGGTCAGTTTCAGGCAGGAAAATTGCTATATCTTGGTACGGACGAGCTGTTTTGGGTGCAGGTAATGGGATTGTGAAAAAACCAAATTCCTACTACTTAATCTATTTGTTAGCCACAGGAGGATTGAATCTATGTTTAATGAAGATCGTGATTATAACAGATTCATATGGGAAGACTTGGGAGATATTGAAAAAGGAAGACCCAGTTTGGGTTTATCAGTTCCAGTTTTAGCTTATCGGTTGTTTCAATACACCTTACGTGACGTGCTCATTACAGAGTTTGGTGTAGATAAAGCAAACTCTGTAATCATCAAGGCCGGTAGATTAGCTGGGTTTCACTTCTGCGAGAACATGTTGAATAAAGAATTAGATTTCAAC